>JACRCJ010000093.1 GCA_016219075.1 Deltaproteobacteria bacterium
CGGCTCGATGAGATAATGAAGAAGCACGACGAGCAGATGAAGATGTGGAAAGACATGAAACCCGCGACGAAATGAACCCTCCTCAGGCTTAAAAACCCCGGGGTTTTCAGAACGTTAAAAACAAACCTTCACGGACCGGGGATAACAAACCGCCCCGCCGCTTTTCTCGGGGTATTCGAAGGAAATATCGTTAGTCAGCCTGCGCGGCAAGCCGCGCTTAATTAAACCCCGACAGGGGATTAAAAACAGGAAGACAATATAGAGAGGTTCAGAGGGGCCGCAGAGAACGCAGCCCCTCTTTTTTTTAAAAAGCGCCTCATGGACAGACCTTCTGAAAAACCGGAAAAAATATCGCGCGCCCTGTTCCCTCTTAAAAGCCTTATATTTCAGCCCCCTCAGTTCTCCCCCCTGCCCTTAGGCCCGCCCCGGCCCGTTTTCGTCGCACAAAATAACTTGACAATCGAGTTTGGCATGTGATAGCAATACTCTGTTTTAGGTAACGGTAACTCGGCGACAAACCCCCTTATTAAAAAAGAAAAACGATTGAGACCGCGCCGGACGCTTTTTGCGTCACGGACGAAAAGGCCGGGGCAGAAGTACCGGCCTCTTGAGTTTACAACCATTTGATTGGAATGAACCCTCCGGGGGCTGAAAACCACGGGGTTTTCAGAACGCCAAAAATAAAATTTTTTACGGAAAAAAGATGATATCTCTTGACCTTACTCTAATATTCCAGATCATAGGTTTCTTTTTCCTCCTTATAGTCCTCAACCGTTTTCTCTACAACCCTGTGCTCCGCATATTGAAGGAGAGGGATGAGAAGATCGGCGGGGCGATAAAAAAGGCCGCCGAGACCGAAAAAGAGGTCGAAACGGGCCTGCTTTCCTATGAGAAAAGGATAAAAGAGGCTGCCGTAAAGGGGCACGAGGAGCGTAACAGGATAAGGCAAGAGGGCCTCAACAGGGAAAAAGAGCTTCTTGAGGCCGCGCGCGTCGAGGCCGCCAAAGATCTCACGTCCATGAGAGGGGAACTTTCAAAGAGTAAGGACTCGGCTCTTGCAAGCCTCAAGGAAGAGTCCAGGACGATCTCGAAGAACATTGCCGAGAAGATACTTGAAAGGAAGGTCGTCCTCTTCCTCATCGCATTCGGTCTCACGGCGCTCCTGCCCGCGCTCGGGTTCGCCGCCGAAGGCGAACACGCGGAAGGGCACGGCGGGGTGGGCGGAACATGGAAGATAATAAACTTCGTCATACTCGCCGTCGGTGTCTACCTCGTGTGGACAAAGGCCATCGCCGGGCTTCTCAACAAGAGGGGGGCCGAGATAAAAAAGGCCATCGATGACGCGAAGGAAGCCAAGGACACAGCCGACAAGAAGGCCGCCGAGTACAAAGAGAAGCTCTCTCTCCTTGAAAAGCGCATCTCTGAGATACACGCCGGGCTCAAGCTTGAGGGAGAGGCCGAGAAGCAGAGGATCATAGAAGAGGCCGGAAAGGCGTCCGAGCGGGTGCGGGAACAGGCCCGGGTCGCCGCGGAGCAGGAGTTGAAGAAGGCCAGGATCGAGATAAGGGCGGAGGTCGCCAGACTCGCGGTAGAGATGGCCGAAGAGATACTTAAAAAAGAACTTAAGCCCGAAGACCAGGAGAGACTGGTCAGGGGATACCTTAACAATCTGAGGCTTAACTGATGAAAAGTTCCTCTTTAGCAAGAAGGTTCGCCAAGGCTTTGATTGAGATCGGCAGGGAAGAGAATACCTACGAGAACTACGGCAAGGAACTGAGGACCGCTCTTGCGGTCTTCAAGGGCGCCCCGGATCTCTACAAGGTCCTTTTGAACCCCATGTACAAGCTTGAAGTGAGGCGCGGCCTCATGGAGAAGGTCTCCGAGTCCCTGAAGCTCTCGGCCCATGTCGCCAAGTTCTTCAACATCCTCGTTGAAACGAGGAACATAAAGATGCTCGAAGACATCGTCTCCGCGTACTCAAAGCTCGAAGACGGGATTGCCGGGAGGATCAAGGCAACGGTTGAGTCCCCCGCCCCGCTTGCCCCCGGGCTCCTCGATGAGATAAAAAAGAACATCGGAAGATCTTCGGGCAAGGAGGTCCTGATAACGAACAAGACCAACCCGGAGCTATTAGGCGGGCTTGTCATAAGGATCGAAAACACAATACTCGACGGGAGTCTCAAGACTCAGCTGGCGATGATGAAAGAAAAAATACTCGAAGGGGTGGTTTAAAATGATAAAGGTGGAAGAGATAAGCCAGCTCATTAAGACTCAGATAAAGGGCTTTGAAAAAGAGATAGACGTCCAGGAAGTCGGCACCGTCATCTCCGTCGGCGACGGTATCGCCAGGATATACGGGCTTGAAAAGGCGATGGCCGGAGAGCTCCTTGAGTTCCCCGGCGGGCTCTTCGGGATGGTCCTTAACCTCGAAGAGGACAACGTCGGAGCCGCCGTCCTCGGGCCCGACAACACGATAAAAGAAGGCTCCACGGTCAAAAGGACCGGCAAGATCGTCGAGGTCCCGGTCGGAGAGGGTCTGATGGGCAGGGTCGTAAACGCCATCGGCCAGCCCATAGACGACAAGGGCCCGATCGAGTCCAAAGAGATGAGGAGGGTCGAGATAAAGGCCCCCGGGATCGTCGCCAGAAAGTCCGTCAAGGAACCCCTCCAGACCGGAATAAAGGCCATCGACGGCATGATCCCCATCGGAAGGGGCCAGAGAGAGCTCATCATCGGCGACCGTCAGACCGGAAAGACAGCGGTCGCCATCGACACCATCATCAACCAGAAGGGCCTGAACGTCTTCTGCATATATGTAGCCATAGGCCAGAAGCAGTCCACGGTCGCCCAGATAGTCGAGAAGCTCCGCCAGTTCGGCGCGATGGACTACACCGTGGTCGTCGCGGCCACGGCAAGCTCGCCCGCGCCGTTGCAGTTCCTCGCCCCCTACACGGGTTGCACAATAGGCGAGTACTTCAGGGACAACGGGATGCACGCCCTTATAATCTATGACGACCTTTCAAAGCACGCCGTCGCGTACAGGCAGCTTTCGCTCCTCTTAAGAAGGCCTCCGGGCCGCGAGGCGTATCCCGGAGACGTCTTCTATCTCCACTCAAGGCTTTTAGAGAGGGCCGCCAAACTCTCGGACGCGCTCGGCGGGGGGTCGCTTACGGCTCTCCCCATAATCGAAACGCAGGCCAGCGACGTCTCGGCCTATGTCCCTACGAACGTCATCTCCATCACCGACGGACAGATATTCCTTGAGACCGACCTCTTCTACTCGGGCGTAAGGCCCGCCATCAACGTCGGTCTTTCGGTCTCCAGGGTCGGCGGCAGCGCCCAGGTAAAGGCGATGAAGTCGGTAGCCGGCACCCTGAGGCTCGAGCTCGCGCAGTACAGGGAACTCGCCGCGTTCGCCCAGTTCGGCAGCGACCTCGACCCTGCCACGCAGAAGCAGCTCAACAGGGGGCAGCGGCTCGTTGAGATACTCAAACAGGGGCAGTACAAGCCCCTTGCGGTCGAAAAGCAGGTCCTTATAATCTACGCCGCCACGAACGGCTATGTCGACACCTACCCGGTGGCCGTGCTTAAGAAGTACGAGGAAGAGCTCTACAGCTTCTTCGACTCAAGGCACCCGGAGATCGTAAACGAGATAAGGACCAAGAAGGCCATCGACCCGGAGCTCAAGGGCAAGCTCAACAAGGCGCTTGACGAACTCAAGGGTCTTTTCGTGGCCGAATAGGACCGCGGCGGGCTTTTTTGCCCCGCTCTGCTCTTAAACAGACATCCACAGGCCGCTTTTTTACCTCCGGGCTCACCCGGCCGTATAAAGGTCTTTCACCGCACCACTATAAATACGCGAAAGCGTGTAGAGACAACCTATGCCAAGTCTTAAAGACATAAAACGGAGAATAAAATCCGTCAAGAACACCCAGCAGATCACCAAGGCGATGAAGATGGTCTCCGCGGCGAAGCTCAAAAGGGCGCAGGACGAGATAGTGGCGGCCCGCCCCTACGCCGAGAAGATGCTCGGACTCATAGCCTCTCTCGCCTCCAAGACCTCGCCGGACAGCCACCCGCTTCTGGCGAGCACCGGGGGCAATAAGGTCGCCGTCCTCCTTTACACCTCCGACAGGGGCCTTTGCGGCGGCTTCAACACGCAGCTCTTGAGGATAACCGAGAGGTTTTTAAGGGAGCACAGCGGCTCGGAGCTGAGCCTTTATCTCATCGGCAAACGCGGCACCGAGTACTTCAAAAGGCGCGGCATCAAAACCTTGAAGGCCCGCGCAATCGGCAGCGGCAGGCCGAACTACTCCTCTGCCGTTGAAATAGCCAACGACGTCATCTCGGCCTACCTGAAGGGCGAGCTTGACGAGGTCCATATCATATACAGCCGGTTCCAGTCGGCCCTCACCCAGATACCGGTAAGCCAGAGGCTTCTGCCCATTTCAACGCCCAAGGCCGCGGAGACGAAGGAAGAGGCGGACCAGGGGGAGTTCCTCTTTGAGCCCACCGAGGGCGCGGTGCTCGCAAGCCTTCTTCCGAAGTACGTGGAGGTCCAGGCCTTCAGGGCTCTTCTTGAGACCTCCGCCAGCGAACACGGCGCCAGGATGACCGCCATGGATTCGGCCTCCAAGAACGCCGCCGAGATGATAGGCGCTTTGACCTTGAAGTACAACAGGCTCCGCCAGGCCGCCATCACCAAGGAGCTGATGGAGATCATCGGAGGAGCCGAGGCCCTCAAGGGATAGGTTCCAGAAGGTTTTTACCTTTGCCCGCCTGGGTCCGGGCGGGTTTACGTATATCAGCACCCGTCCGGCATTTTGCCTTGAGGCGGTACGGCACGACTAACCGAGAATAAGCATTCATTAAGGAGGCTTCCTAAAATGTCTACTAACAACATAGGGAAAATCACGCAGGTCATCGGGCCTGTTCTGGACATCGAATTCCCTCCGGGGCAACTTCCGGCGCTCTTTAACGCCGTAAAGGTCACAAACCCCTCGATCAGCTCCGAGAAGTGGAACCTGGTCACGGAAGTGGCCCAGCACCTCGGTGAAAACACCGTGCGCTGCATAGCCATGGACGCAACCGAAGGCCTGGTGAGGGGCACGGAAGCGATGGACACCGGCGCCGGGATCACGGTCCCGGTCGGCAAAGAGGTCCTCGGCAGGATATTAAACGTCATCGGCGCGCCCGTTGACGAGATGGGTCCGGTAAAGACCGCAAAATCGTATGTCATCCACCGCGAGGCCCCGACATTCAGCGAGCAGTCCACGAAGATGGAAGTCTTCGAGACGGGCATCAAGGTCGTCGACCTCCTGACGCCATACCTTAAAGGCGGCAAGATCGGGCTTTTCGGCGGCGCCGGAGTCGGCAAGACCGTCCTTATCATGGAGCTTATCAATAATGTCGCCATGCAGCACGGCGGTTTCTCCGTCTTCGGCGGGGTCGGCGAGAGGACAAGGGAAGGAAACGACCTCTGGGAAGAGATGAAGGAGTCCGGCGTTATCAACAAGACCGCCCTTGTCTACGGCCAGATGAACGAACCTCCGGGAGCCAGGGCCAGGGTCGCCCTCACAGCCCTTACGATGGCCGAGTACTTCAGGGACGAGGAGAACCAGGACGTCCTTCTCTTCATCGACAACATATTCAGGTTCGTGCAGGCCAACTCCGAGGTCTCGGCGCTTCTTGGCCGTATCCCCTCGGCCGTCGGATACCAGCCCACGCTCGGCACAGACGTCGGAGGCCTTCAGGAGAGGATCACATCGACCAACAAGGGCTCGATCACCTCGGTCCAGGCCATCTACGTCCCCGCGGACGATTTGACCGACCCGGCCCCGGCCACAACATTCGCGCATCTTGACGCCACGACGGTCCTTTCAAGGCAGATAGCCGAGCTCGGCATCTACCCCGCGGTCGACCCGCTCGACTCCACCTCGCGAATCCTCGATGCACAGATCGTCGGCGACGAGCACTACGGGGTCGCCAGACAGGTCCAGCAGATACTCCAGAAGTACAAGGACCTCCAGGACATCATCGCCATCCTCGGCATGGACGAGCTCTCCGAGGACGACAAGCTCGTCGTCTCCAGGGCCAGAAAGATCCAGAAGTTCCTTTCGCAGCCGTTCTTCGTCGCCGAACAGTTCACCGGTTCGCCCGGCAAGTACGTAAGCATCAAGGACACCATAAAGGGCTTCCGGTCGATCGCCTCAGGCGAGTACGACGATGTCCCCGAGCAGGCGTTCTACATGGTCGGCACGATCGAAGAGGCCCTTGAAAAGGCCGAAAAGATCAAAGCGTCCCTTTAATCACTGATAAGGATATACCTTTAAAATGGCTGACAATTTTCTGCTTGAGATAGTGACGCCCTACAGAAAGCTCCTCTCCAAAGAGGTCGAAGAGCTTACGGCCCCCGGGGCCGAAGGCGAGTTCGGGGTTCTCTCCGGCCACACCCCTTTCCTTACGGTCCTCAAACCGGGCGAGCTCTCCTTCAAGAAAGGGAGCGAACTCGGTCACATCGCCGTATCCAGGGGCTATGCCGAGGTGCTGCCGGACAAGACCACTATACTTGTCGATTCGGCCGAGTTCGCGGAGGAGATAGACCTTGAAGCCTCAAAAGAGCTCCTTTCGAAGTCGGAAGAGGCCCTCAAAAGGCTTAACCAGGACGACCCGGAATACTCCTCCACGGCAGCCTCGTATGACATGGCCGAGGCGCGCCTCAGGGTAAAAGAGAAGCAGAGGGGCTAAGCGGGGCGCGGGGCTGCTGGGCGCCGGACGACAGGACATCGAGAGACTTGATACCGCATAAATAAAAAGCGGGGTCTAAAAGACCCCGCTTTTTTTATTCCCCCATAGCTCGCTACGGGGTATCTGAAAACAACCGCTTTTATTGTGAGAATGTTTTTTGTATTGTTTTTACAGAACACCAAGTCCATTGCGTAGCGAGCCTAAAGGAGATCGAGCGAGCAAGCCTCTGTATTTATTGCGCGCGAGTATGCCAGAGAGGAGCAATAGCCCCGAGGCGCGCGACCAGCGCGCAAAAAGGCCTTTTGTAGAGCGCAGCAAGCAGCGGGGTATTTGCCAGAAGTGGCATAAAAAAGCTGGGTCTTAAGACCCAGCTTTTTTTATTCCAAAGGTATGTTCGGACGCGGCCTTACCGTGGTTTGTTCTTCGGTGTTATGGTGAGCTTGGTCTTGCCGTCCTTTACGTAGACTTTAAGGTCGACATCCCTGGTCTTGTACTGCTCTTCGACCTGTTTCTTGTACTTTTCAATGGTCCTGGCGAGGGTATCCATCGTAATACCGTCCGTACTCTCGTTACACTCTCTCCTCTTGTCGATATATTGCCTGTAGACATCCTCGAGTTCCGATTTCGGGCTCCCGGTAGAAGCGGCGGACGCCGTCTTCGGGGTATTCCGAGGGGCGGGAGTCTTTATCTGCGGCAGCTTTGAGCCGAGGGCGTCGCCCTCGCCCTTGCGGATAAATGTCCCCTCGTCTATCTCTCTTAAGACGCGCACCCAGTACTGCTTGTAAGAGTTATACTTGGCCACAACGCTGTTGTACTTGAACTTAAGCGAGGTATTCGTGAAGTTCTTGTTGCTGTAGAAGAGTATCGTCTTCTCTATCTCGTTCCTGAGCTTTACGGGTTCCCTCTTGAGGACCCTCATGAAGTACTGCTCGTATTCGACCTTGAGCCTCGCTAACTTCGAGTCGAGTATGTCGATATCCTCTGAGATGCCCATAAACACCCTTTTTCAGTTAAAAGTCCTATGGTTTATGTCCGGCGGGAAAATCGAAGCCTGCCGGAGCCGGCGATGACGGAGACAACATCATGGGAAGAGATCAAAATACGGCTACAAGGAAGAGTCTCACCTTATCCTCGTCCTCGTTGGCCCCGGCGGCATGACTCTTGTCCGTCAGCCCTCTGTACTCAAGCTGCGTAAAAACATTAGATAATATATTGTACCTTGCCATAAAGGTCTGTGACTTTGCTCCTTTTTTGTCCTTTTCCTTGAGGTAGTCGTAACGGGCGGAGAGACTGAGACGCGCAAGAGGCCGGTAGATCAGCTCGGCGACATAGTCAGTCCTATTGGGTAAGCCGGACCTGTTTGCCCTGAAATATCCGGCAGTCACGATGACCGGGCCGGCTTCTGCGCTCCCCGAAAGGCCCCATTTGTCAAAAGATATGTCCCGCGAGCCGCTCTTCTCGTGGCCCCCCCTGTAAATGCCGCCGATATTATACCTCTCCTTGAAGGTCGCGGCGTACCCGGCGTAATACCCCTTAAGCTTGTCATCGTCGTAGACATCCTCCCTGACGGCCCCGGCAAAGTACCTGTGCGTCGGCTGGTACGACCCCTCGTCCGTAACGACCGAGCCGTTAAGCTCTACGGCCCTCTCTTCACTGGCAAGGATGCCGATGGTCGACTCCGCAAGGTATCTGTTCGAAATGACAGCCTCGGCGGTGTTTAAAAACGGCAGGCCTATGTCGAACTGCCCGGCCCTCAGGTTCAGCACCCCCTCGCCCACGGGGCCCGCGAGGTCGTTGACCTGTATGAACGCCTTGTGTATCGAGGTCTCGGTACCGGTATCGGTCTGTCCCGAAACGACCGAGACCAGCGCCGTAATCTTACCGGTCTTGCCGAAAGCGCCTCCCGCCGTTATCTCCGCCTCCTCGACCTTGAGGTCCGAAGACTCGGTCCCTACCCCGCCGGACTTGACCCTGTTGTACGCCCCCTCTACCTCGACCTCGGCGGCCAAAGGGACACCCCGCCAGTCCTTTACATCATTCCACTCATCCGCGGCAAACCTGTAGCCGTTGGAACGGTAGACCCTCCCGGTCTCATTGAGCATCGGGAATACCGTGTGGCAGTATGTGCAGTCCCGCCCGACCTTGCGCGAGAAAAACGGGTACGCTTCAGAGTCCGATGGCGGCAGTATTGCGGCAAAAATGATTGCCGTAAAGAAAAAGACGGATGAAATGGTCTTTAAAGATCCCTTACTGTCCATCTTTGGCTCCTTGAGCGCCGGAAGACCGGAGAGGTCAGGGTCTGCGGACGGCTCTGAAGTGTCGAAAACTTTTTTTGGCGGCGGTTACTACCTGGATACCCTCTCCGCCTTTATGTCGGCCGAGGTCCCGAGGCCCACGCTCATGGGGAACGAGACATAATGCTTTCTCTTGGAGGCCCCGTCTTCGTGGATGGCCACCCCGATGGAGAAGACGTCGCCGGGCTTCAGGCTGACCGAGTGAGGGTCGCCTGTGACAAGCCTTCTTTTGAAGACGGCGGCGTACTTGCCGGCGGTAAAGGAGCCCGGTGAATCGGCCGCGGCCTTCCTCTCAAGCACCCTGTCGTCGAAGACCCATCCCTCGTCCAGAAGACTTTTGCCGTTTATGAACTCGATGGAGACGAGGTCTATCCTTGCGCCTTCCTTCAGAAGCTTGCCGAGCTCGGCGTCGCTCTTTTTATCGGACCAGGAGCTCTTCGCGTAGTACGCGTAGAGCCTCACATCGTCTCTTTCGCGGCTCTTGTAGAACCGGTCCCCGGCGACCACTTTCACGGAGGGGCTTTCAGGCATCGTATTAAGGTCGTTATGGCAGGTTATAAAGCATCCGTACTTCCGGAAAGCGGGTTCGGCCTTGTTGATCTGCACGGAGACCCTGTCGGGGATTCCTCCGGGTTTACCGAGCCAGCCAGAGCCTCTGGAGTCCCACTCGAACCTGAAGTAGAGGAACTCTTCGTCGTAAGCCGCGGATACGGCGGCGCGCATGGTCCCTTTTTTCCCGGGCGTCGGTTCCGGCTCAAATGCGTTATGCGACCTTTTCATCCGGATCGAGCCCGATGCTATCTCGTCGACCTTGAGGTCCAATTCCCCGTCTTTGCTCAGATGGCAGTGCTTGCAGTCTTTGCTGGTCCGTTTTATCTCCCTGCCCCCGAGCCTGTGGTCGTCGCTTGTAAGGAATTCCCACGAAGTGACGCCTGGATAAAAAAGTATCACCCTGGTCACGGAGACCTTACTCCAGTCGGGCTGGCCCGCGTGCCCCGGCGCCGGCAGCGAGACGAAAAGACAGGCAAGCGCCCCTAAAAAAAACCTCTTCAATACCGTCATCGTCTTCCTCCGTCGTCATGTTCTGAAGCTGCCCACGGTACTCCTCAATGCGTCGGACTGCTTGTTCATCTCCCTGACCATCTTCTCAAGCCTTGCGGCAAGGGCGGCGTTGTCCTCGGCGGCCTTTTTGACAGTCTCGACGGCCCCCACTATCCTCTTTGAAAATACCATCTGCTCTGAAGTGGCCCCGGCCACCTTATTTATCTTCTCAACGACGCTGAATATGGCCTCGCTGACACGCTTGCTCTCCCTCGACTGCTCCACGGTGGAGAGCTTGACCTTCTCCATGAACTCCCTCATCTGGACC
>JACRCJ010000006.1 GCA_016219075.1 Deltaproteobacteria bacterium
AAGGGCCTTTCTCTCCTTGTCCGTGAGGTCCCCAAGGAGAGGCAAGGCCTTTGCCAGCTCGGCCTTCCGTATCGCATCGCAGGACTGCCTCAGCGCGATGATCGTCGGCACGACATCGAGGGATTTTATCCAGCGGTAGAACTTCTCTATCTCCTCGACGACTATCTTCTCGGCGGCCTCGGCCTCCTTGTTCCTCTCCTGGAGGTTGGCCACGACGACTCCCTGCAGGTCGTCGACATCGTACACATAACAGTTGTCTATGTTGTTCACGAGCGGGTCGACATTCCGGGGCACCGAGATGTCGATGAAGAACATCGGCTTGTTCTTCCTCTCGCGCATTACCTCATGTATCTGGTCGGGCTTTATGATGAAGCTCGTGGCGCCGGTCGAGGCTATGACTATGTCTACATTCTTGAGGAAGTGCGGGAACTCACGGAACATGATGGCGGTGCCGTTGAAGCACTTTACCATCTCCGCGGCCTTCTCGTAGGTCCTGTTGGCTACGAGTATCTCCCTTATGCCGTTGGTCTGCAGGTGCCTGGCGGCAAGCTCGGCCATCTCTCCGGCGCCCAGGAGCATCGCGGTCTTTCCCGTAAGCTCCCCGAATATCTTTCTGGCGAGCTCCACGGCGGCGAAGCTTATCGACACGGCGCTCTCGCCGATCCTGGTCTCCGTCCTTATCCTCTTGGCTACCTGGAACGCCTTGTGGTAGAGCTTGTTCACTATTACCCCGGCGGTGTTGTGCTGCACGGCGTAACCGTAGGAGTCCTTGACCTGTCCGAGTATCTGGGGCTCTCCCACGACCATCGAGTCGAGTCCGGCCCCGACCCTGAAGAGGTGCTTTACGGCGTCCTCGCCGAGGTGCACGTAGAGGTGCTCGTCGAGCTTTTCAAGAGGGATGGAATGGTAGTCCGAGAGGAACCTCTTTACCTGCCAGACCCCTTTTTCCATGTCGCTCGTGATGCCCAGCACCTCCACCCTGTTGCAGGTGGAGAGTATCACGGCCTCGTTAAGGCCGTAGTGGTTGGTGATCTTCTTCAACGGTTCGCCGAGGGTGGCGGCCGGGAACGAGAGCTTCTCCCTGATCTCCACCGGCGAGGTCTTATGGTTGAGTCCGACGATTATAAGGTTCATCTTTTCAATCCGGGCGGCCCGGAAGGTTTTTCATTTCAGGCCGCCGCGCGCTCCTTGTCCGAAGATCGAATGCCGGCGCTATCCGGCCAGTCCGTGCGCCCCGCCTGAAACCAGGTTTATCACTATGAACGAGCCTATGAGGATCATGAAAGCGACCCCGGAGAAGATCGCGGCCTTCCTGCCCCTCCAGCCCGCAGTAAGCCTGCCGTGCAGGAGGGCGGCGTAGAGGAACCATGTTATCATCGACCAGATCTGCCTCGGCTTCCACACCCAGTAGTTCCCGGTCGAGTACTCGGACCATATCGCCCCGGTGATGATGGCGGCCGTCAGGAGCGGGAAACCGTACTGAAGGCACTTGTAGTTGAGCTCGTCGAGCGTGTCAAGAGAGGGGAGTATGAAGTATAGCCCCTTCAACTTGCGGCTCTTCAGGTACCTCTCCTGGATTATGTACATGACCCCCAGAAAGAACGCTATGGCGAAAAACGCGTTGCCGATAAAAGCGAGCATCACATGGACCGGCAGCCAGTAGCTCTCAAGGACCGGCGAGAGCGGGATTATCTCCCTGGGCAGAAGCGACGCCGTGATGATAAGCGCAAGGGCGAAAGGAGCGACAAACGCCCCAAGGACCCTCTGTTTATACTTTACGAGCAGGACCATGAACAACGCTACCGTTACCCACGAGAAGAGCGAGAGCGACTCATGGAGGCTTGTCGCCGGGGTCCTTCCAGCCGCCACCCAGCGGGCCACGATGGTCGCGGTGTGGAACGCGAACCCCGCGACGAGCACGCCCTGGGCAACCGAGAGCACCTTGTCCTTTCGCGCGATAAGATATGCCGTATATACGAATGTCGCTACAAGATACACAGCCGCTGTTATATGGAAAAATATTTCACTCACCGGTAGTTCTTTTCTCCGATTTTCCAGTTTTTTTCTTCGGTGAAATCCTGATGCCGAGTCTTGCGAGGCTAAACCCCGGGCCAAGGAGCTTGGCAAGCAGCCCGTTAATCTCCCGGGTCGAGTTCTCTTTAAGCCAAACGGGTATCCGGGAGGTCACCAAGGCCTTGATAACTCTTTCTTTTTTAACATTATTCGCCCCGGTTTTCAATAACTTATTCCTGACTTGGCCGAGTATCTCTATGAAGGTCTCGTACTCTTCGCCTATCGTCTTTTCAAGCTCCAGGCGTAGCGTCTTGGCCAGGTACGGGCTCTTGCCCGAAGTCGAGATCGCTATCAGGAGGCTGCCCCGGTCGACCACAGACGGCACGATGAAGTTGCAGTGCGGCGGGTCGTCAACCACATTGACGAGTATCCCGAGCTTTGTAGCCTCTTCGTAGACACCAACGTTAGCGGCCTTCGAGTCGGCGGCGGAGACCGCCAGAAACGCCCCTTTCAAATCGCCCTTTTTGTACTTCCTTTTAATAATAGTTATAACGCCCTCTTTTTCGAGCGTTTTAAGCCTTTTGGTCACCTTCGGGCTTACGACCGTCACCGCGGCCCCGGCCGAAAAGAGGCTTTCCACCTTCCTCTCGGCGACCTCTCCGCCGCCTACTACGACGCAGGGTCTTTTTACTATGTCAGCGAATATAGGGTAGTAGCGCATGGCCTTTTTTACGGGAAAACGGCCCCTAATCAATCTCTTTTCGTCTGTTTTCAGAGAAAATTAAGGTAAAATCATCTCCCGCCGGATATTATCTCCCATGAAGATTAAAATAGCCTTAATGGGAGTTATAAATTTTAATAATGTTGGGTTAAAGGTAGCCTCTCTTCACCCTTTCATAAATTGGGGAGGAGAACAGAACCTTTGAAGATATTATTTCGGCCCTTTGGTTAAGAGCCTCAAGCGGGTTCAGGGTTGTACCCTGAACCCTGATATTTTGTTGGTGCTTAACCGATTGGGAAAGACTTGATCCGGCCCCCTGCAAAAAACCTTTTCCGCCATGCCTGGCGGTTCTTGGGGGTAGGGTTCTGGCCTTTCCGCCTCCCCGACCCCGGAGAAGAGCCCGCTTAACCGCTGCGCTTGATTCCACCCCGCTCGCGCCCCACCGTGCGGTGGGCAATTTTAAAAGAGTCCATTTGGCACTGGCTCGTTGGCAGGTGTATGGTCGGCTTTAATCCGCCGTACGCCAGTACTAATCAGCCGTGCGCCAGCACTTCCCCCACGAACCACTTCTCATTTCCGAAGATGTCCGAGTATATCACCATTATCTCTCCCCTGGCCTTATCGGCCGGGAAGCGTATCTCGTAGCCCTTCCCTTCAAGCTCCCTGGCCGTAAAAAACCCGCAGAGGTTGAAGACCTCTCCGTCAAAGTCATAGTCGATCATGACCGTGGACAATGTCTCGAAGTTTTTAAACCTCCCCTTCGCGGAACGGGCGTGGCTTGTAAACTTCTTTATTTTTATCACGAGATCATCGGTATCCTCATCATAGGAGTAGTCGCTTTTGACCAATGGCTCCTCGCAGTGGGCGCAGCCCCCCTCGTGAGCCTCGAAGAGAGTAAACGGGGAAGGGCCTTTTGAATACCTCTTCTTCGGGTCCTCGATCTCTTTACTGCCTTTGACGGTGAGGAGCCTCTTTTCAATGGTGTGTACGGCGAGCCTTCCCGAGTCTATCCCAACCCAGCGTCTGCCGAGCTTTTCGGCTGCGGCAAGGGCAGTGCCGGCCCCGGCAAAGGCGTCAAGGACCAGGTCGCCCTCGTTGGTGGCGGTCTTTATTATCCTTGAAAGGAGTGCCTCGGGTTTCTGGGTAGGGTATCCGGTCTTCTCGCTCTCACCGAGGTGCATAGCGTCCGGGATATCGTCCCAGACATCTCCGACGAGTTTATCCTCGATGAGCCAGTCCCCGTCCTCGCGCAGATAATATTTTATCCGGACGGTATTGTTCTTCGTCCTGTAGACCCTCCCCTCTTTCGTCAACGCCGAGATGCTTTTATCCGTATAGTCCCCCCTCGGCGAGGTCTTGAACCACCTGCCGTCGGAGTCCTCTCTGAACCCGGCGGTCCCCTTTTTTATCCTCTTCCCGACGAATGTCCGGTTGAAGATGTGCGAGGACCTCTGGTACCAGAGTATGATGTCGTGGTTCCTTGAGAACTTCGATGAGATGTGTTTTGCCCCCCTGCCCCCGTAGCTCCAGATGATGTCGTTCAAGAAGTTCTCTTCGCCGAAGACCGAGTCCATGACGACCTTGATGTGGTGCGCCTTCTTCGAGTCGAGGTGGACGAAGACCGAGCCGTCTTCCGCCATAAGCTCCCTTAAGAGCACGAGCCTCTTTCTGAGAAACTCCAGGAACTCAGCCCCTGCTAACTTGTCCTCGTAGGCCAACTGGTCCTTTTTGCCCTTGAACTTAAGGTTGGTGGAAAAAGGCGGGTCGATGTAGACGAGCCTTACCCCGCGCGTACCATCCGTGTTTTTAAGGCGGCCCTCCCGCTTCATCTCAAGGAGGGTCTTCAGTGCCGCCATGTTCTCGCCGGAGACGAGCATGTTGGCCCACCCCTTTGTTCCGCCGAACCTTTTTACCGGCTCAAGGGGGGCCCCGACTGTATTTTCAAGTATGCTCGTCTCGGGAACTTTGCCCGCGTAGACAAGCTCCGAGTCTCTTTTACGGGTTTTCATTTCTTTACGCGTTACGCCTTCTTAAGTATTAACGGCGGATAATTATAGCAGATTGAAGCTCCCCGCGGCAAGCCGCGTGGAATCTTCGAAACATAGGAAAATATCATTTTCTATTCGCTCGCTTGACCCCGCAGCAAGCTGCGGGGAATGCGCTCGCTATGCGTTTTTTCAATCCATGAATGGTATGCCACTCCGCAATCCCGTTGCTGTAGCGTTGGGTCAAGGAGTGGCAAATATAAATGATTTTTCCGCACCATCAAAATTCTCCGCCATGAATGGCGGAGAATTTTAATTCCTTTAAGAATCTTCGCAAGGTAATTTTATGAAAGAAGCGGCCCGGCAACAGGG
>JACRCJ010000007.1 GCA_016219075.1 Deltaproteobacteria bacterium
AGGGTGAAACCTTTATCGGCTCTCTTCTTCATGTTCAGCATCCTGTCAATACCTTTATCATTCCTGTTGGGCCCTCAACCGTTATCTTCATCCTGTCATTGGTGCCTGCGGAATTGTTGATGCATATGCTGTTGGGTACGCCGCCGCCGCCGTCCCTGGCGGTCCCGTTCGGAGAGAAGACGGTCGAAAAGCCGGCGCCGGGGCTTATGATACCGGTGCCGGCCTCGACGGTCATTGTGGTGTGCGTAGACTCGTTAACCCATGTGCTCGTTGTTTTATCCCACCTCTGCAGGAGATAAGAGCCCGGGACGGTGAAGGAGACCCTGTAATTTGTGTTCTGGGCTATGGCCCTGAGCCTCGCGGCATTCAGTTCCGTGGCCATGTCCCTTGTGGAGCGGCTAAGCCTTAGATGGCCGAGCTGGCCCACTATCGAAGGGACGCCTATGGCAAGGAGTATCGATATCAACGCTATTACTATCAGCAACTCCACAAGCTGAAAGCCGCCGCTATTTCTCTTAAGCTCATTTATTCTCTTCAGCATATTTTTACCCTCTCCTGGGTAAAAGATACTGCAACAGGCGTGCCAAAAGATAAGTATGCGGTTTTTAAGGATTTTTAATTTCGGAGGGTGTGGCCGGACTATGAACTTTTTTCATAGTCCGTAACTTTTTATCTTATAGAGCAGCGCCCTGTGGCTTATCTCAAGGATCTCGGCGGCCCGCGTCCTGTTGTTGTTGGTCCTGGCCAGCGCCTTTTTTATAAGGTCTTTCTCAAGCGACTCGTGCGCCTTCTTTATCGAAAGCTCCGCAAAGGAGAACGGGGCGGCTGGATGAGCGGTCTTCGGCCCGATCGGGAGAGACTCTCCCCTGATGGTATCGGTCTCCTCCAGTATCATCGCCCGCTCTACGGCGTTTTCAAGCTCCCTGACATTTCCGGGCCATGAGTACCCGGACAGAAGCTCGGCGGCTTCTTTAGAGACGCCCTTGACCGGTTTGCCGAACTTTTTGGCGTACTTCTCGATGAAGTGGGCCGTAAGGCCCGGTATATCGCCTGGCCTATCGCGTAGCGGTGGCAGTTTTATCTCTATGACATTGAGCCTGTAGTAGAGGTCTTCCCTGAAGTTGGACTTCTTTATCTCCTCTTTCAAATCCTTGTGCGTGGCCGCAACGACCCGGGTGTCTATCTTTACCGGCCTGGTATCGCCAACCCTCCTTACCTCGCTCTCCTGAAGGGTGCGCAGGAGCTTTACCTGGAGTTCCATCGGCAACTCCCCGACCTCGTCAAGGAAGATCGTCCCGGTGTCGGACTCCTGGAAGAGCCCGGTCTTATTCCTGTGGGCGTCGGTAAAGGCCCCCTTGACGTGACCGAAGAGCTCGCTTTCAAGGAGGGGGCCGGGTATGGCCCCGCAGTTGACGACGACAAATGGTTTAAGCGCGCGGTTCCCGCCGTAATGTATGGCCCTGGCCACCAGTTCCTTGCCGGTACCGCTCTCCCCGGTTATCAGCACCGAGGTCGAGTAGTCCGATACCTTCCTTACAAGTCCCAGGACCTCCGTCATCTTCCTGTCAGTCGTGTAGATGTTGCCGGAGTCGTAGTCTTTCGACGCCTCGGTCTTAAGGCGCGCGTTCTCCCTCTTGAGCTTCTCCCTCTCCTCGGCCTTCTTCACGGTAAGTATAATCTCGTCGGCCTTGAAGGGCTTTGAGATGTAGTCGTAGGCCCCGAGCTTCATGCACTCAACGGCCGTGTCTATAGTCCCGTAGGCGCTCATCATTATGACGGTGTGGGAGCCGTCTTTCTCCTTCAATGCTTTGAGGAACTCAAGGCCGTTCATGCCCGGCATCTTTATGTCGCACAGTATGAAATCGAAGTCGTTACTATCGACGGCCTCGATGGCCTTGGCGGCCTCGGCGTAAGCGACAGCATCGTACCCCTCTCTCTTCAGTATCACCGAGAGCATGTGACGCATCGAGTCTTCGTCGTCAATCACCATTATTCTCATGCTATCTCCCTGAAGGCAGTATTACCGTAAAAGTCGACCCCGTCCCGTCTCCACGCTCAAAGCTTATCCCGCCGCCGTAGGTCTTTATTATCGACTGCGATATGAAAAGACCGAGTCCGGTGCCTTTTCCGACATCCTTTGTCGTAAAGAACGGGTCGAAGATCTTTTCGGCGTCCTCAACGGAAATGCCGCTCCCGCTGTCCGTGAACCTTATGACGACGAACTCCCTGTCAACGGGGACGCGCCCCTTGACCGGGGGGTCGTCCCTGCGTCTGCCGAGCCTCACTCCCTCGCTCCTGCGCTCGGTTGACGTCGTTATGGAGACGGTGCGCTCCGAGTGGACGGCGGACATGGACTGGGCCGCGTTCAGGAGTAGGTTCACGAAGACCTGCCTCAGTTTTCCTCCGTCTATCGCCACCTCCGGAAGCCCTCCGGCGAGGTCAAGCTTCGTCCCCACGCCGGAAAAGTCCCTGTGCAGAGCCAGGGCGGAGACGGTCTCCCCGATAAGGCGGTTCACATCGACCGGGGCGGAGGGTTTTTTCGGGGGCCTTGCGATATCGAGGAACTCCCTGACGATGGAATCTATCCTTGAGACCTCTTTCGAGACCCTCCCGATGATATCCTTCTCCTCCTCCCTGTCGGGAAGCCCCTTTGAGAGTATGTCGAGATACCCGTGGACCGCACCCAGGGGGTTGCCTATCTCGTGGGCGATGCCGGCGGCGAGCCTTCCCACGGCCGCAAGGGTTCCCGACCTCAACAGCTCCTCCTGAGCGCCGACGAGCTCAAGGTTGACCCTCTCCAGGCTCTTGATCTCGGCCTCAAGACGCTCGGCCATCACATTGAAGGAGGCGGCGAGGCTCCCGACCTCGTTGTCCACGGAGACATCGGCCCTCTCGCCGAGCTTGCCCCCGGCTATGCGTGTGGCGGCCTCCTCGAGTTTCTTGAGAGGCCCGGTTATCGAGCGCGAAAGGAAGTAGACGCCGAGCAGTATTATAATGGCCGAATCGAGGAGCGCGTAGAAGAGGAGAAACTTCCTGACCCCCGCCATGTCGGCGCGGATGTCGCTTAAAGAGACGGTAAACCTTATCGAGCCGCCCCCGTCACCGGCCCCGTCAAAAGAAGAGCTTACCAGAAGGAGGCGCCCCGGCCCCTGGAACCAGCCCCCTCCGATCCTCCTGACCGAGAGGTCCTGGTACGGGACCTCTTCGCCGGGGTCGTCCGGCAGCGTGCCTTCCCGAAGGACCGCCTTGCCCGCAGGCACGGTCACGACGTAATCCGAGACTCCGGCGGACCGAAGCGCCTCCTCGGCGAACCTTATCGACTCCGGGGAGTACGCGCCCTGGGAGGACTTCTGCATCGAGGAGCGTATTATCCTGAGGATCTTCCCGGCCTCGCTTATCTTCCAGTACACGGCGCTGTTCTCGACTATCTTTATGCTCAAGAGGCCGATAAGCCCTATCCCGGCAAGTGTCGTAAGCACTATGCCTGCCGTAAGCTGAGCGCGTATGCCGAGGTTAAACTTCATCATGCTCCTTCAAGCCCGCGCCCCGGCTCTCAAGCTGGTGCGCCGCTTTTGAGTCCGGCTGCGGGAGAAAACGGCCTGCCCATCCACCGGGTGGTCACTCGCCCAGGGCCTTCATGATATACCAGTCAATGAGAAAATCACCGTAGAAAAGATAGATAAGAGCGCCTGAGGCCAAAAACGGCCCGAACGGGATGGCGTGTTTGCGGCCTTTTCCGGATACTGCCATAAAGGCTATGCCGGAGACGGCCCCGATGAAAGAGCTGAAAAGGAGCGTCACTATCACGCCCTTCCACCCCACGAACGCGCCTATCATCGCAAGAAGCTTGATGTCCCCTCCCCCCATGCCGTCCTTGCCGGTCAAAAGGAGATACGCCGCCGCTATGGCGAAGAGTATGCCCCCGCCCAGGACTATGCCGATGCCGGAATCGAGTACTCCGGGCGAATCAAGGAAAAAAGAGGCCCCGAAGCCCACCACGATTCCGGGCAGGCTTATGACATCGGGTATTATCTTGTGGTCGAGGTCTATGAAGGTGATTACTATCAGGGATGATACCAGAGCGAAGTAGACGAACAACTCCGCGGTTACCCCGTACCTGTTAAAGAGGAAGGCCGCGAAAAGGCCCGTCAGGGCCTCTACCATCGGGTACCTTATGGAAAAAGGCGCCTTGCAGTAATGGCACCTGCCGCCGAGGAGTATGTATCCGAGGAGAGGGACGTTAAAATAAAAGGGGATATGCTTGCCGCACGAGGAACACCTCGACGGAGGGGAGACAAGAGAGAGCCCCAGAGGGATCCTGTATATGCAGACATTGAGGAAGCTCCCCACGACGGCCCCGAAAACGAAGGGCAGGACCAGTATGATAATATCTTCCACGATTTTATTCTCTATTAGGGTGTTGAAAAAGTCCGTCCATGGCTTTTTCAACTACGATTTGGCCGGAGTGAATCCGTCCAAATCTCACAAATTGCTTTTTATGATGTTGGTGCGGCCCTTGCTTCGATTACGGCTTTACTTGCCGTATGGTCACTGGCGCATTCTATTAACGCTAAAAAA
>JACRCJ010000089.1 GCA_016219075.1 Deltaproteobacteria bacterium
CGAACGCCTCCATAGCTGTTACCCAGGGGCTCCTTGACACGATGAACAGGGATGAGCTTCAGGCCGTTGTGGCCCACGAGATGGGGCACATAAAATCGTACGACATACTTACGATGACGGTCGTGGCTGTCCTCGTAGGCACGATTTCTCTCCTTTCGGACTGGGCTGTACGCACCTGGAGGTACGGGGGGGTAAGGCCCAGAAGGGACCTGAAGGGCAAGGGCGGCAACCCTCTCCTCCTCCTCGTGATAGCGTTGTTCGTCCTCCTCTCTCCGCTCCTCTCCCGGATAATCGCAATGGCCGTCTCCCGGAACAGGGAGTACCAGGCCGACGCCTTATCCGCCGAGTTTACCCGCAACCCCGGCTCTCTTGCCGCCGCGCTTGAGAAGATAAGCACCGCGACCTCTCCGATGAGGACGGCAAGAAGGGGTACAGCTCATTTCTTCATATGCGACCCGCTCAAGAGGAGGCTCGACGACAGGGAGGGGTTCGCGGCCGATCTCCTCTCGACGCATCCGCCCGTGGAAAAGCGGATAGAGAGGCTTAAAAAGATGGCGTACGAATGGGGGGCCGCTCAACATGGCGGCTGAAGAGAAAAAGCTTGCGTGCCCGGGATGCGCGGACACGCTTAAAGAGGCCTGGGCCGAGGCGAACTACGGACGGGTGCTGCTCCTTGACCAGTGCGCCTCGTGCGGAGGGGTATGGTTCGACCGGTGGGAGCTCTACTTCGCGAAGGCCGCGTCCATAAAGTCGCTCCATACCGTGGACATGAAAGCCTTTCTGGGCCCGGTCCCGCTGAGGACCGGCAGCAATGAGTGCCCCCGGTGCTCTACCTCTCTGGTCCCGTTCACGGACCCGTCACTGCCCGGGGACGCCACCATCAAGAGGTGTGCCCGGTGCGCGGGAATATGGCTCAACAGGGGGGACCTCCTCAAGTACGCCTCGTGCAAGGAGAGGTTCAAACCCGCCTCCTTTGGCCCTGCCCCGGAGATAAAGGCCCTCAAGCGCCTCCAGAAGGAACTGAATACCTCGAATATAGGCATCCCCACGACCCTTGAGCTCGCCTGTGCCCTTGACAACGAGCCTCCGATAGAGACCAAAGAGGTCGTCAAGGACATGGGTTTTTTAATCCTCCAGGCCCTCTTAAGACTTGTATTCAAATTCTGACCCCGATATGTTATTTTATCTTCCCTGAGAGTTTAATCACAAAATTCCCTGAAGAAAAGCTACAGGGTTTCCTTGTAAAATCCTCCCCCTCGATGGGGGAGGGCAGGGTGGGGGTGAAAAAATGTTTTCACCCTCCCCGCTTCCCGTTGCATCGGAAGAGCGCAACGGGAGCCCAGCCCTCCCATCAAGGGAGGGGAAGTATATCGAGATACCCCGCTGCTTGCGGCGGGGCGGTTTAATCCGCCGGAAGCCGGGTTAAGACCCGCGGGCGCAAACCCGCTTATCCTCTGGCGCCCGGCACGGAGACAGATGATGCAAATTTTTCTTTACATATTGCTCGGGCTCGGGGCCGGGGTCTTAAGCGGCCTTGTGGGGATCGGCGGCGGGATACTGATGGTGCCGGGCCTCATATTCATCTTCGGCATGACGCAGCACCAGGCGCAGGGCACCACTCTCGCCATGATGGTCCCGCCCATAGGGATACTGGCGGCGTGGACATACTACAGGGCGGGTCATGTGGACCTGAAGGTCGCCGGGCTGCTGGCAGCCGGGTTTTTCATCGGGGGGCTTCTTGGGGCCAGGGCCGCCGTGACGCTCTCCAACCCTGTCCTTGAGAAGGTCTTCGGGGCCGTGCTCCTGGTGGTAGCCCTTAAGATGCTGTTGTCGAAGTAGGCCGGTAAAATTTATTTTGAAATTTTTTTCGAAAAAAGGTAATATTTTACCCGCTTTAAACGGGATTGACGCCTGAAAAAATCAACAATGCCGCGACGCGGCGAAAGGAGAGTCGAAGATGAGTTTTAAGAAGTCATTGTCAAAGTCGTTTCTTGCCGTCGCCATAGCCGCTGGTTTGAGCTTTACGGCCTATACGGCTGGGGCCGGAGAACACGCGAAGCCTCACTGGGGTTACGAGGGCGACCACGGCCCGTCTCACTGGGGGCACATCTCCGAAGAGTACGCCGTCTGCTCCAAGGGCAAGAACCAGTCTCCC
>JACRCJ010000094.1 GCA_016219075.1 Deltaproteobacteria bacterium
ACGGCGAGTACAGGCACCTTGTCCTTCACGGGCGCCTTGCCGAGAAGGTCGGGGTAAGGCCCGAGAACATCATCATAGCCGAGGACGGCGATGTCGTGGAGTTCACGGAGGACGGCGTAGAAAAATTGGATAAGGTCGAGTACGGGAGGGTCTTCGTGGACGGCAAGGGGGTCGGAGACGTCGGGGCGATGGTGTTGAAGGACAGGTCGCACCTCTCGCAGGACGGGCTCGTCCTTGCCGTCATAGCTTTAAACGGCACAACCGGCGAGTTCGTCTACGGCCCGGAGATAATCACCAGGGGGCTTGTCTTCGAGGACGAGAGCGCCGAGCTTCTTCAAGGGGCCAAAAGGGTCGTCATGGATACCCTCGCCAACATCAACGCCGAGGCCCGGACCGAGCAGCTTGAGGTCAAGGAAGAGATACGGAGGGCGTTGAGGAGGTTTTTTAACAAGGCCCTCGAGAGAAAGCCCGTGATACTGCCGATAATAATAGAGATATAGCGCCGCAACAGGGCCGTATACGACAGGGCCGAAGCCGTCTTGTACCCGGCTTAAACTCAAGCCCGTTTAAATCAAACTCTTTAAAATACGGGGCCGCTATGCCTGACAAAAGCGAAGTCTTTTTCTCTGACCTCAGGGCCGGCGCGAAACGGAACCTCTTTGACAAGCTCGACTCTCTCCTTGAGAGCGTCGGCCTTAAAGAGAGGTTCAGGAAAGGCACTCTCGTGGCCGTAAAGCTCCACTTCGGCGAGAAGGGCAACACCTCCTACATCCAGCCGGTCTTTGTCAGAAGGGTGGTCGAAAGGATAAAGGAGACCGGGGCCCTGCCGTTCCTCACCGACACCAACACCCTGTATGTCGGCACAAGGGGAAACTCCGTAAACCACCTGACCACGGCCATAGAGAACGGTTTTGATTACGCCGTGGCCGGGGCGCCCATCATCATAGCCGACGGCCTGAGGGGCGAAAACACCGTTTCCGTCAGGGTCGGTGGCAAGCGCCTTGATACCGTAGAGATAGCCGGAGAGATAGTCAACGCAAGCGGCATGGTCGTTTTGACGCACTTCAAATGCCACGAGATGACCGGCTTCGGGGGGGCGCTTAAGAATATCGGCATGGGGTGCGCGAGCCGCGAGGGGAAACTCGCCCAGCACTCGAACTGCGCCCCCGTGGTAGACCCGGCGGGCTGCGTGGCGTGCTCCGAGTGCGCCCTTGTGTGTCCGGCAGACGCGATAGACATCGGGGCCGTGGCCGTCATAAACGACGACGCCTGCATAGGCTGCGGCCACTGCATAGCCGCCTGCCCGGAGGGCGCCATCAATGTCAGGTGGGACGAGACGGCCTCGAACCTTCAGGAGAAGATGGTGGAGCATGTCCGGGGAGCGCTTAAGGGGAAAGAAGGCAAATGCGTATATGTGAACTTCATCACGAGGGTAAGCCCCGCGTGCGACTGTTACGGGCATAACGACGCCCCGATAGTGCCGGATGTGGGCATACTCGCCTCGGTTGACCCTGTGGCGATAGACCAGGCCTCAGCGGACCTCGTAAACGCCCAGGAGGGGTTTATCGAGAGCTCTTTGAAGAGCGGGCACGAGAGGGGAGGGGACAAGTTCAGGGGGGTCCACCCAACCGTTGACTGGAGCGTGCAACTTACTGCGGCCGAGGCCGCCGGGCTCGGCAAAAGGGCCTATGTCATCAAAAAGATCTGACCTTTCGGGGCGTGAGTAGCTTACCAGAGTCATCTACATGTCGAAGGACGGCCCTCACAGGGACTGCCCGTACTGCGCAGTAAAGTTCAAGTAGAGGCCGGGGGAGCGACTCCTCCGGTTACAGAAGTTATAGTTTGCCAAGACCCGCCGGATATGCTAATATATTCCGCAAAACTCCCGTGTGAACCGCAATGATCCTTCCCAGGGCTTAAAATCCGGGGTTTTCAGGAACGCTAAAAATAAAAAAAGGTCTTGCCGCCGCTCTTACGGCAGGCTCTCGGCTTTAAGACCATGACAAATGCTCATTTGAAATATCTGCTCGCCGTTTTTGCCCTTTTATTTCTGCCTTCCTTCGCAACAGGTCAGGATAATAACATGGACCCGGCCCCGGAGGACTGGCCCAGGTACAACTATGAGAAGAAGCCCGGCGAGTTGAAAAAGAACAAGTACGGCATGATAGACCCGTCGCCGGATGTCGTATCGCTTACATACTTCCCCGTGGACGCCTACGGTTTCGTGGACTGGGCGAAGGCGATTAACGAGGGGCTTGTAAGACCCAGGGAGATATTGTCCGAAAAGGTAAACCGCCTCAAACCGGAAGACCTTGAGAAGTTCGACGGGGAGATACTCATACGGTCAAAGATGAAGTTCATGCCTGATGTCATATTCCCCCACGCCCAACATAATGTCTGGCTTAAATGCAGCAACTGCCACGACAAGATATTCCGGAAAAAGGCCGGAGGCAACGACATCACGATGGCCGGCATCTGGAAGGGGAAGTGGTGCGGCAGGTGTCACGACAGGGTCGCCTTCCCGACGCGTAACTGCTTTAAATGCCATTCGGTCCCCGCAAACGCCAAAACAAAAGCCAAAAATTGACTCCAACCCCCTCTTTAAAGCTTGTATCCGATCTTTCTGAGGAGTTCTTTTCTCGCCGTTTTGTCTTTATCCGTCTCCACCCCTTTCGGTGCGCATCCGTCCACGACGCCTATTATGCCTCTGCCCTGTGAGGTCTCGGCCACAAGCACCTCAAGAGGGTTGGCCGTGGCGCACCAGACCGTGCAGACCTCCTGGCAGGACTTGACGGCGTTGAGGATATTTACCGGGTACGCGTCTTTAAGGACTATGACGAAAGAGTGGCCCGCGCCGATAGCTACCGAGTTCCTGGCGGCGCACCTTTTCATCTCCTCGTCATTCCCTTCGGTCCTCACCAGGCAGGGCCCGGAGGCCTCCGAGAAAGCCACCCCGAACTTCGCCCCCGGCACTCCTGTTGCGATTATCTCGTAGAGGTCTTCCGCCGTCTTGATGAAGTGCGACGCCCCGATTATGATGTTCGACCCTTCCGGGAAATCCATTTTTACCGACTTAAGTTCCATGCAAACCCTCCTGGACCTCTTTCATCCGTAGAACCCTTCGACTATCGCGACCCCTGAGCTTGAGCCGACCCTGTCGGCCCCGGCCCCGATCATCTCCAAAGCGTCCCCGGTCGTCTTTATCCCGCCGGAGGCCTTTAAGAGTATCCTGCCCTGAGCGGCGTCATGCAGAAGCCGTATGTCTTCAACCCTTGCCCCTCCGGGGCCCCACCCCGTGGATGTCTTCACGAACCGGGCCCCGGCGTTCACCGAGAGTTCGAGGGCGAGTCTTTTCTCCTGATCCGTCAGGTAGCACGCCTCGATGATGACCTTTATCACGGCTCCGGGCAAAGCCTCTACGACCCGCCTTATCTCCTTCTCAACGGCGGAGGTCCTGCCGGACTTGAACAGCGAGACGTTCATCACCATGTCTATTTCGGAGGCTCCGCAGCCTGCGGCCTCGACCGACTCGAAGAGCTTGGAGTCCGCGCTTGAAAAACCGAGAGGGAACCCCGTGACGGCGGTTATCTTAAGCGGGTTGTCCCTGATTATGCTTCGGGCCAGCGCCACGTGGCAGGGGGGCACGCAGACCGACGCGAAGCGGTAGTTAAGGCCGTCGGCGACGAGGGACGCGATATTCAGCTCCGTGGCAACAGGACTCAGAAGCGTAAGGTCTATTTTCCCTGCGAGCTCTGCTCTGGTCATGTCCGAACATAACAGATAAAGGTCTGGCTGGCAAGGTCTCTGAACCGCCACGGGGGCGCCCCTTCTTCAAAGACCGGAGACGGAAAGCGCGCAGGGCGCTGGATCAGGTCCGTTCAGGACTTTTTTCCGATCGCGTCGAAGTAGCGGCGTATCCTTCTGGCGTTGGTGCCGACATCGCTTACCCCGACCCTTGAAACCGAGCGGACGTCGACCCTGCTCCCGCCGTCCTGAGGCGTTATCCTTACGGCTATGTCGTCCTTGAAGCCGTACCACATCGTGGTGTCCACGGCTTCGATGTGAAACGACGACAAGTCTGAGTCCACTATCTCCCAGCCGAGTTCCCGGGCCGACCTTAAAGCCGCCTCATACGCCCGCTCAGGCGATATATTGAGCTCAAGTGGCGTTATCTCCGGGTACATTTCCCTCTGCTGTACGGATACCGCCGCCCCCGGGTACTCAGGAGGGGTGGGGCGGGTCTCCGGGATGGCTTTGAAGATCGGAGGGTTCTCGGTGTCGGTAGTTATGTCGTGTATGCGGGGGACCCTTTTTGCCTCAAGCGACCACATCAACGGTACGATGACTACGGCGAGGCTCAACAATAGCCCCGCGGCCCCGACGCCGGCCCCTTTTACGCTCTGACGCCTCAGGAGACAGACGACGACCCCGGCGAACGAAAGCGCGGCCGATAGAAGCCCGCCGTAAGCCGAAAACCTGAGTATCGCAAACCCCGTCCTGAAGTGCCACAGCCCGAGACGCGACCCCGGCCCCGAGGCCGCGGCAAGAAAGACGAATACCATGGCCGTTAAAAGACCGGCAACACTGAGGCGCGACATATGGCGCCACGGCCTGTAGCTTCCCTTGAGATAGGTCTCTCTGTTCATGTGAGTTTTTCCGGTTTTGTCTTTCAGGGGACCTGAATGGCTTTATGCCCCATGCTCTAAATTGTATCGTCTGCGGGCCGGGTGTCAACCGTTCCGGGCGTAAAAAAGTACCCTCAAACAGGACAAAGGCCCGGTGACGGGTTTTTATCTTTTTTTGTCTTCTAATCTTTTCTTAATCTTATATCGTTTATAGTGGTCATGCACGGTCAACAAAGGTTTTTTACCCGCGGTCAGGCGTCTGAAAAGGGGGGTGCGCGATTGAGCGTGATAAGGATAAACCGTGTTGACTAACATCGATGAAGGTGTTAAAAAAGTCAGAAACCCCTCCAATGACTGTCTCGAATAAAAAAAGGAAGTGAAGATGGAATCCAATAAAGAAAGAGTCCTTGTGGATGTATGGGACCGGCCCTTGAGGGCGCTTCACTGGGTCAATATGCTTTTGGTCGTCACCCTGGCGCTCCTTATGATCGGGGACTTAAGTATGGAGTACCTCGGCGTCGGAGAGGATACGCGCGACCGGGTCGCCAAACTCCACGCCACGGTCGGATATGCGCTCGTATGCACCTTCTCATTAAGGCTGCTCTGGGGGTTCCTGGGCAATAAATACTCCTCATGGTGTGATATAATCCCCTATAAGAAAGAACAGCGGGAAGCCATAGCGCACAATATAAAGTGGTATCTCAGCGGTTTCAAGGGCAGCGCGGCCAAGGTCGTCGGCCACGACCCGCTCGCCTCTCTCTTCTACATAGCCCTTTTCCTGGTGCTGATAAGCCAGGCGGCTACGGGGCTTCTACTCGCGGGCACTGAGTTTCAAATGTTTCCGGGGACGCTTTTCGTAGGCTCCTTGAGCGAACCAGCCTCCGAGTCCCTCGCCGAGGCCCTCGAAGAGGTCCACGAGTTCGGCTTCTGGTTCATAGTCTTTTTCATATTCGCCCATCTGGGCGGTCTTGTAGTCCATGAGATCAAGGAGAAGACAGGGCTATTTTCATCGATGATCCACGGTAAAAAATACCTGCCGGGGGGCCGGGAGGCAGAATAAACCTCCCCGCAGCAAGCTCCGGGGTATCTGAAAACAAGCCATGTTATTAGATGTTTTGTATTGTTTTTAATAAAACACCAGGGGCATTGCGTAGCGAGCATGAAGGAGAGCGAGCGAGCAAGACTCTGTATTTATTGCGCGCGAGCTTGACAGCGAGAGGAGCAATAGCACCGAGGCGCGCGGCAGCGCGCAAAAAGGCCTTTTGTAAAGCGCAGCAAGCTGTAGACCCTAAGACAGAATAAAAGGTTTTCAAGAGGGCCTTTTCGTAAAAAAGGCCCCACAGACTGCCCGTAAAAGACGCCTCCGGGAGGCAAAAGTCTTTGGCGGGGCTGTTTAAAAGTATTCAGAGAAATTTTTCCGGCCAAATGTCTTTCCGCGCAGCCTGGCAGAAAAGCAAAAGGGACAAAATATGAGGATACTGCTTGTTGAAGACGAAAAAGACCTCTCTACGATAATCAGGCAGGGGCTTGAAGAGGAAGGTTACGTAGTGGATGTCGCCCACGACGGGGAGGAGGGCCTTTACATGGCCGAAAACTTCCCGGCGGACGCGATTATCCTCGATATAATGCTCCCTCTTCTGGACGGGCTTTCAGTGCTGAGCGCTTTAAGGAAAAAAGGCAACATGACCCCGGTGATACTCCTTACCGCCCGTGACGCCCTTTTGGACAAGATAAAGGGCCTCGATACCGGCGCGGACGACTACCTGACCAAGCCCTTCGTCTTCGGGGAGCTCCTGGCCAGGGTCAGGTCGCTTTTAAGGAGAAAGGCCGCGGTAAAGGAGGCCGTCATAAGGATAGGCGACCTTGAGATAAACACCGCCAGCCACGAGGTCAGGCGCGCCGGCAAGGTGATAACGCTTTCGGCCCGCGAGTACGCGCTCCTTGAGTACCTCGCGTACAAAAAAGACAACGTCGTCACGCGTACCGAGATAGTCGAGCACATATACAGCGAAGACTCCGACATGGACTCGAATGTCGTTGACGTATACATAAACTACCTGAGGAACAAGATAGACAAGGACTTCAAGAAAAAGCTCATCCATACGGTCCGCGGCGCGGGCTATATACTCAAGGAAGAGTAAAACCGGCATATGTTCAACTCGATAAAATTCAAGCTCGTCATACTTTTCCTCGTGGTCTTCTCCTTCTTTTTCGCCGGTCTCGAGTTATTCCTTTACTACGAGCTCGAAGACCTGACCATACAGCTGGCCGATGAGCATGTGACGAACGAGGTCGAGACGCTGGCCAACCTCATGGCGGTCGAGGAGGCGCAGGGCCAGCTCGAAAGCGAGCTCGCGGAGCTTTCCGCCGCCACGACAGGCGTGTACGCCCTGAAGCTCTCGGGCCACTACTACCAGGTGATCTCCTCGGACGGCCATGTGATTGTAAGGTCCCCTTCCCTTGTGCTGGCGGACGCCGCGCTGCCCATGGTCGCCAGCTCGACCGTCCCGGATTACAGGACGGTCATCGGCCCCGGCGGCGTGCCGCTTCGCATGGTAAGCCGGACCTACGACTTCTCCATCGGCAAGCTTACCTTTCAGGCCGCGGACTCTCTCGAAGAGACATACATGCTTTTAAGCTCGTTCAGGAACATCGTGCTCGCGATCTTCCCGGTCGTATTCATCATATGCGGCATAGGCGTTTTCGTGATGACCGGGTTCGCCCTGAGGTCGCTTAAGACCTTCTCGGCCAAGGTCGGCCAGATCACGGAGAAGAACTTGAGCGAGAGGATCGAGGAGAGGGGCGCCCCGGCGGAACTGAAGCCGCTGGCCACAAGTTTCAACACGATGCTCGGGCGTCTTGAGGAGTCGTTCTCCAGGCAGAAGCAGTTCCTGTCCGACGCCTCGCATGAGCTGAGGACCCCGACCTCGATCATAAAGAGCTTCTGCGACGTTACGCTCTCCAGGGACAGGCAGGCCGCCGATTACAAGGAGTCGATCAAGAAGATCGGCGATACCGTAAACAGGATGTGCGACATCATCAACCGTATCCTCGTGATATCGAGGATGGACACCAAGACGCTCCTTTTCAAGCCCGTGAGGATGGACCTGCGTGACATAATGAGGGACGTCCTTAAACTCATCGACCCCTCGGCCGTCAACAAGGGCGTGGTGATAAAACTCAACGGCCCCTCGGTGACGGTAAAGGGAGACCGCGAGGGGCTCACCGAGGTCTTTACCAACATCGTAGAGAACGCGATAAAGTACAACAGGCCCCAGGGCAAGGTCGATATCGACATAAGCGAGTTCCACGGCTGGGGCTCCGTTGTCGTCAAGGACACGGGCATCGGAATACCCGAGGGAGAGACGGAAAAGATATTCGACAGGTTCTACCGCGTTGACGCCAGCCGCGGAGTTACCGTGGGAAGCGGCCTGGGGCTCTCTATCGTCCGTACTATAGTCGAGGCCCACGGCGGCAGGGTAGAGGTTAAAAGCGAGGTCGGGAAAGGCACCACCTTTACCGTGTATATCCCCTTGAACCAGGAGTTTAAAAACGCTGCAAAAACATAGTAAGTATCCGGGATATAAGCTTTAAATCA
>JACRCJ010000095.1 GCA_016219075.1 Deltaproteobacteria bacterium
AGGATACTTGAGCGCATAGTGATACCCCCGAGGGAGACCAGGGGCGCGGTCGAGGGGACGATAGTCACGGTGGAGATCACAAGGTGGCCCGGGCGCGACACCGTCCCGGCGGGAAAGATACTTGAGGTCCTGGGCGACCCGGAAGACCCGGATGTCGAGGCCGAGGTGATATTGAAGAAGTTCGGCCTTCCGAACAGGTTCCCCGCGGCCGTTGAGCGCGAGGTGAAGGATGTCCCGATGACGGTCGGGGAGGCGGACGCCGAAGGCAGGGTGGACCTCAGGGGCTTCACGACCGTTACGATAGACGGCGAGACCGCCCGCGACTTCGACGACGCGGTATCGATAGACAGGACGGCGCACGGCTACCGCTTGAGGGTCTCCATTGCTGACGTGAGCCGCTATGTGAAGGAAGGCTGCGAGATAGACGCTGAGGCGTACGCCCGGAGCACCAGCGTTTACTTTCCGGACAGGTGCGTCCCCATGCTCCCGGAGGCGCTTTCAAACGGGATATGCAGCCTGAACCCCGGCGTGGACAGGCTCACCATGACCGCCGAGCTTGAGTTCGACTCAGGCGGCAGGGTCACGAAAAAGAGGTTCTACGAGTCGGTCATAAAAAGCGCCGAGCGGATGACATACACGAATGTAAAAAAGCTCCTCCATAACGAGGATGAGGCCCTTACCGAAAGGTACTCGGCCATACTCGCGGACTTAAGGCTCATGGCCGAGCTCGCCGAAAAACTCTCGGAAGGGAGGAAAGAGGCCGGGAGCATCGACTTCGACCTCCCGGAGCCGCAGATAATAATCGACATCGAAGGCAATGTCGAGGACATAGTAAGGTCCGAAAGGAACGTCGCGCACCGGCTCATCGAGGAGTTCATGCTCGCGGCTAACAGGGCCGTGGCCGAGGAGTTCAGCTCGAAGGATATCCCGTTCCTCTACAGGATACACGAAGAGCCGGACGAGGAATCGATCCGCGACTTCGCGGAGTTCATCGCCGGTTTCGGCCTCCACTTCAAGTCCGGAGGAGGCCCCAAGGCCTTCCAGAAGATACTCAAATCCGTCGAGGGCAAGCCCGAGGAGAGGCTTATAAACCATGTGCTCCTGCGCTCGATGAAGCAGGCGGTCTACTCGGAGGAGAACGCCGGGCACTTCGGGCTCGCCTTCAGGGACTACACGCACTTCACCTCTCCCATCAGGAGGTACCCGGACCTGATAGTGCACAGGCTCCTTAAGCTCCTTATCCACGGCAGGTACGGCCATGACGCAAGGGACAGGGTCGAAACGCTCCTGCCGGAGATGGCCGGGCACACCTCGGCCAGAGAACGAAAGGCGATGGAGGCCGAAAGGGAGATAGCGGACCTCAAGAAGTGCCAGTTCATGAGGGACAAGGCCGGGGAGAGCTACGAGGGGTTCATAACCGGCGTGACGAGCTTCGGCCTTTTCGTGGAGCTCAAGGACTACTTCGTCGAGGGGCTCGTGCATGTCTCCAATCTCCGTGACGACTACTATATCTTCGACGAGAAGAGGCACGCCCTCACCGGAGAGCACACGAAGAGGGCGTTTCGCCTCGGAGACCAGGCGAAGGTCACGATAACGAAGGTGGACCTGGAGAGAAGAAGGATAGACCTTGTGCTGGCGGAAGAGTTCACCGGCAGGGAAATCGCAAAAAGGAGAGGCAGGAAGAGATGACCTCCTTATGGTTTCATCCGGCCTACAAGAACTTCAAGAGGCTCCGCGTCATAGTGACCGTCCTTACCCGTCACGGTTTCCGGCCTTTCATGGAGAGGCTCCGCCTTACCGGGCTTCTTACGCTCCCGCAGAGGTTTATCGGAGGCAAGCCCTCCAAAAGCGAGCTTGAGCGGAGCGCCGCCGAGCGGGCGCGCCGGGCCCTTGAGGAGCTTGGCCCCACCTTCATCAAGTTCGGCCAGATAATCTCCACGAGGCCCGACATAATCCCGGAGGACTTCATAATAGAGTTCCTGAAGCTTCAGGACTCGGTTGCGCCGATCCCGTTTTCGGAGGTGGTCTCCGTCATCGAGTCCCAGTTTAAAAAGCCCGTAAGCGGGCTCTTCAGGGAGATCGACGAGACCCCCATAGCCGCCGCCTCCATCGCCCAGGTCCACAGGGCCACAACGCTTTCAGGCGAAGAAGTCGTAGTAAAGGTGCAGAGGCCCGGGATCGGGGAGACGATAGGCACCGACATCACGATCCTCGGCTACATCGCCAGGCTCGCCGTCAAGTACATCCCCGAGAGCAGGCTTTACGACCCCGAGGGGGTGGTAGACGAGTTCTCAAGGACCATAAAACGGGAGATGGACTTCACGCTTGAGGCGAGCTACACCGAGAGGTTCAGGCAGAACTTCGCCGAGGACCCGAGGGTAAAGGTGCCGAAGGTCTTCTGGGAGCTTACCGGAAGAAATGTTTTGACCATGGAGCGCATCCATGGAATAAAGGTAGACAGGGTGGACAAGCTCAGAGAGGCGGGGATAGACACGGCAAAGGTCGCGCACCTCGTCATCGACACCTTCTTCAAGCAGGTCTTTGAATTCGGGCTCTTCCACGGGGACCTCCACTCCGGGAACATATTCGTCATATCGTCCGAGCGGATAGCGCTGGTGGACTTCGGCATAGCCGGCAGGATAGACTCCGTCATGAAGCACTACCTCGCCGACATCCTCATAAGCTTCGTGAAGGGGGACTTCGAGGGGCTCACCAGAGTCTACCAGAAGATGGGGATACTCCCTGAGTCGGTCGACAGGGTAGCGTTCGAGCGCGAATATTACGATATAATGCTCCACTATTTCGGGCGCCCTTTCAAGAGCGTAAGGATCGGGGAGCTTTTGATGGACTACATAAGGCTTGCGGCCCGCCACAATGTGAGGCTCCCCAGGGACCTCCTCCTCTTCGATAAATGCGTTCTCGAGCTTGAGGGGCTCTCAAGGCTTCTTTACCCGGATGTGGACATCCTCAAGGAGAGCGAGCCTTATGCCGCCAGGCTCTACCTTGAGAGTAAAAGCCCGAAGGCCATCGTCGAAGACGCCGTCTCGGCGGCGTCGGACTACCACGACCTTTTCCGCGCGCTGCCGGGCAAGACCGGCGGAATACTCAAGAAGGTCCTCGACGACAAGCTCAGGATCGAGTTCATGCACAAGGGGCTCGAAGAGTTCATGGGCGAGATGGACAGGTCCTCAAACAGGCTCACCTTCGGGCTGATAGTGGCGGCCCTTGTCATCGGCTCCTCTCTCGTGATAGCGTCCGAGACCTCCCCGAAGATAGCCGGGTACGCCGCGCTCGGGGTCCTCGGTTTTCTGATAGCCTCTTTCCTCGGTCTCTGGCTGGCCTTCCAGATACTGAGGTCGGGCAAGTTCTGACCTCCGGGGGCATCCATCGGCTTCAATTGAGCAAACCTGTTCGTAATCCCGGCTACGGCGAGACAACCGCCGCGGAAAAATGAACCCTCCCAGGGCTTAAAGCCACAGGGTTTCAGAACGCTAAGAATGAACCCTGCGGGGACTTAAAACCCCGGGATTTTCAGAACGCTAAAAAAAATAAAAACCAAGGTCTTCCGCTATCTATGAAGATATTCAGAGACTCCGCCGCGTTAAGCGGGATAAAAGACCCGGTACTGACGCTCGGCAACTTCGACGGCCTCCATCTCGGACACTTGAAGATCATCAAGGGGGTGGCGGCAAGGGCGAAAAGGCTCGGGGTCCCTTCGGTCGTCTACACCTTCGACCCGCACCCCTTGAAGGTCGTGGCCCCGCTGAAAAGCCCGCCGCTTCTCCTTGACATGGAGGACAAGGTCCGGCTCATGGAAGCGGCCGGGATAGACCACCTCATATTCGCCAGCTTCACCCGGGAGTTCGCCGAGAAGCACCCGAGGCAGTTCGTCGAGGAGGTCATCGTACCTCTCTCGGTAAAAGAGGTCTGGGTCGGCCACGACTTCAAGTTCGGCAGGAGCAAGACCGGGACGGTTGAGTACTTGAAAGAGCTCGGAGAAGAGTTCGGCTTCAAGGTCGTCGTCATCGAGGCGTACAGGAAAGGCGGGCATATCGTCAGCAGTTCGCGCATCCGTTCCCTCGTCGGCAAGGGCAGGGTCGGAGAGGCCGCGGGGCTTCTCGGCAGGAGATACTCCATAAAAGGCGTTGTAGTCAAAGGGACGAATATCGGCAAAGAGATAGGGTTCCCCACCGCCAACCTCAAGGTGGAAAGCGAGCTGGTCCCGGCCAACGGCGTTTACGCCGCCTGGGCCGCCGTCGGCTCGAAGAAACTGCCAGCGGTCCTGAACATCGGGCGCGCCCCGACATTCGGCGGCAAGGAGACGACCGTCGAGGTGCACATACTGGACTTCGGCTCCGACCTCTACGGAGAGAGGATGGAGGTCGGTTTCGTCAGGAGGCTACGCTCCGAGAAGGCCTTCAAGTCCAGGGACGAACTCGTGGCTCGGATAAAAAAGGACACGGAACGCGCAAGGGCTATACTGAAGGGAAAGACCCCCTGAAAATTTTTTAGCCGGAAGGCGGGACTTTTAACTCTTTTTCTGAACACATCGAGGCGCGCGGCAGCGCGCAAAAAGGCCTTTTGAGCGCAGCAAGCGAAAAGGGGGTATTCGACCCTAAAAGAGAATAAATAAAACCCAATAAACTACCCCGCCGCAAGCAGCGGGGTATTCGAAGGAAATATCGTTAGTCAGCCTACGCGGCAAGCCGCTGGGAATTAAACCCCGACAGGGGATTAACAGGAGAACCCACTTGAAGATAGACGGACGGACAAAACTCGTAGCCATATTCGGCGACCCCGTTGAGCACACGCTTTCGCCCGCGATACACAACCCGGCGTTCGACTCGCTCGGCTTAAACCTCGTCTACGCGCCGTTCCATGTGAGACCCGTTGACCTCAAGGCCGCCGTCTCCTCGATAAGGGCGCTCGGGTTCGCGGGAGCCAACATCACCATACCGCACAAGGAGAAGGTGATGAGGTTTTTGGACGATCTGGACCACCACGCCAGAGAGGCCGGGGCCGTAAACACGATAGTAAACAAAAAAGGAAGGCTTATCGGCTACAACACCGACGGAATCGGCTATCTTTTAAGCCTCAGGGAGGATACCGGTTTCGCGGTCAGGGGGAAAAAGGTCATCATACTCGGCGCCGGGGGCGCCTCAAGGGCGATATTCTACGCAATACTCGACGCCAAGCCCGGCTCCGTCGTCATCTCCAACAGGACCCCGAAGAGGGCGGAAGACCTCGCCAGAGAGTTCGGGAAGAAGTTCAAGAAGACCGTGATATGGACAGTCCCGTTCGAGAAGAGCTTTTTAAGCGAAGAGGCCCGTGACGCCGACCTTCTCATCAACACGACCTCTCTGGGGATGATGAGCCAGGGCAGGCTCGATTTTCCCGTTGACCACCTCCCGGAAGGCTCTGTCGTATCCGACATAGTCTACCGGCCGCTTGACACGGAACTTCTTAAAAGGGCCCGCAAACGCGGGCTTAAGACGCACGACGGCCTTTCCATGCTGGTACGCCAGGGCTCAATCGGCTTTGAGCTGTGGACCGGGAAGAAGGCCCCTGTCGAGGCGATGAAAAAGGCGGCCCTCAAGGCCCTCGGCCCCGGTAAAGCCCGTTAGCGGGCCGTGTGACGCATGAAACTTTCAGGTCACCAATGAAGATAGTATTTATCGCCGACGCCCATTTAAAGGGGCTTGACGACCCCAACCAGAAGACAATCGTTGAGTTCCTCGACTCGCTCCGTGCAATCGATAAGCTCGTAGTCCTCGGCGACCTCTTTGATTTCTGGACCGGCTACAACAGGGTGGTTGAGAGAAACTACAGGCCCACGCTCGACGCCCTCGTGCGGCTTAAAAAACGGGGCGCCTCCATCGTCTACATCGAAGGCAACCACGATTTTTCCATGGGGCGCTTTTTTACCGACACCTTGAAGGCGGAGGTATGCCCGGACTCCGCCGTGCTTGATCTCAACGGAAAAAAATACTACCTCTCTCACGGCGACACCGTAAGGATGACCGCCGGGTACCGGCTCTGGAGGTCTTTCTTAAGAAGCCCGCTCTTCGCCGTCACGGCGGCGGTCGTCAGGCCCGCGGGCGTATGGAAGGTAGCCCTGTACCTCTCTGAGAGGAGCAGGGGCCACCACAACAGGGAGGCCTCCAGGCATAACGCAACCGAAAAATCGCTCCGCGAGTTCGCGGCAAAGAAGATAAGCGAAGGCGTCGACGGGGTCATAATGGGGCACTCGCACTCAAGCGGGGTACACAGTCTTTCAGGCGGCGTGTACGCAAACCCCGGAAGCCTCATCGACGGCGAGTACCTTGTCTGGGAAGACGGCCGCTTCAGGGTCGAACGCCGGAGGACTTAGGCCCGGGCCTTCTTCCGAAGACCGGGCCCGAAGTTTTTTTAAAACGCTTGATAAAAATAAGGAAGGCCGGTCATGAAGGAGGGACTCTTTCCGACCGTGAAGAGTTTTTAAGTTTTTTTTGAAGCGCATGAAAAATTAAGGAAGGCCGGTTGTGAGGCAGGGACTATTTCCTGAGCGGAAGAGTTTTTAAGTTTTTTTTGAAGCGCGTGAAAAAATAAGGAAGGCCGGTTGTGAGGCAGGGGCTCTCACCTGAGCGGGAGGTGTTTTACAGTGAAAAGCCGCCTTGAGGCAACTCCGCAGTCCCGCCCGGCGCCAGGCCACGCCGGCGCGCTTAAAAAGCCACGCATCGGAGAAGAGCCCCTTGCCGGGTCACTTCGCAGGGACGGTATCGGCTGCCTTCGTGCTGACGACAAGGGTTCCGGCGATCCTGTCGCCGAAACGCGACCCGGTGTCGTCCGTGTATATAATTATCATCTCCACGGCGACTACGGCGGCCCAGCAGACAGCGACAATGGCTTTGCCGATATAAGGTATCCAGCCGATGGCGAACCAGAGGCCGATCAAAAGGCCGAATACCGCGTTTCTCAGGATGCTCGCCTTGAAGTCCGCGGGGTTCTCCGGGCTTTCCACCGATATCACCCTGAGGCCGATTATCCTTTTACCGATGGATTGACCGCCCTTGAGCCCGTCGGATATCAATATGTAGGTCGCTCCGGCCACGGGCCCCACCGCCGACGGAAAGGCGCACAGGGCCCCCACGATGATCATATCGACGAGCTTGGCCAGAAACCTCTCCAGGATATCCGCCTTCGTAAAAAGACGCCCTTCAACGCTCAAGGCCTCCATCACTTTAAAAGAAAAACCCTCCGTCATCCAAGCTACCCCTGTGACCTGATCCGGCCGTTGCCGGCTTGCCGGAAAAATATCCCGACAGACCGATGGAAAAGAGGGACTCTCAAGAGCGGCCGCTTCGGCCCCGGCCCTTTCGGCGCTACCGTAGATTATTTACCCGGAAGACTCTTTTGTAAAGAAGATAAACGCCATGGCGGGCCTCTTCGATGAGTCCCGCATCGCGAAGTTGAGCCCGTCAAAACTCCACCCCTGCTCCACCCAGGAATTTACGGCCTTCTCTATCTCCTCGTCGGTCACCGTGGAAATTTCGACTACCTTGTACTTGGTCATTTTTTATGGAAATTTTCCCTGTTGACGCACCCCCCCGGTCTCAGGGGGGGGTGCAGAGAGATAAGATAAAATAAATCAGGGGCGGGGTCAATCAAAAACCCCGCCCCTAT
>JACRCJ010000096.1 GCA_016219075.1 Deltaproteobacteria bacterium
CTGTTTTCGGTCTTTTTCTTGATCGCCAGTATGTTGGCCCCGAGGGTGCACCTGTGTCTGGCCTCCCCGACGGTCGCACCGTCAAGAGCCGACTTTTCCCTGACCAGGAGCTCTTCCATCATGAGGTCGTTATTCTCCCTGTGCATCACGACGTCGAGGAGCTCGATCACGTTCGGGCGAAGGAGCATCCCGGCAAGCCTTCTTCCGGCGATGCTGTACGGGGAGAGGACCCGGTCGGCGTCGGCCTTGAGGAGCTTGTGTTCGGCCTCGTCGGAGCTCGCCCTGGCCACCACATAAAGGTCGTCTCTCAGGGCCTTGGCGCTCAAGGTCACATAGACGTTCTCGGCGTCCGAGTCCGTGGCAGTCACAAGGCCCGCGGCCCGCATGATCCCGGCGTCCTTGAGCACCGTGTCCTCGGAGGCGTTCCCCTGTATGTAGAGGTACCCGTGCTCCGCGCACCGCGCTATCGAGGCCGGGTTTATGTCTATCACCACGAACGCTATCCCGGCCCGTTCAAGCTCAAAGGCGATGTTCTGGCCGACCCTTCCGAAACCGCAGACGATATAGTGCCTGTCAAGGCCGTTTATCTTTTTATTCATTCTTTTTTTCTCCAGCGCTCCCTGAAGATGGCCAGCGACGACGTACTCGGCTATCTTCGATATTATGTACAGAAAAGACCCGACCCCGAGGATGATGAACCCGATAATGAATACCGTTCCGGCTTGCGTGAGAGGGTGTACCTCGCGAAAGCCGACGGTAGAGACGGTGGTGACGGTCATGTAAAGGGCGTCGAGGAAGGACCAGCCCTCGATAAGCATCAGACCCGCGACCCCGAGGGTTATGATGGAGATAAAGATAAGGACGACCTTGATGATTTGTCTCTCCCGGTTCATCAGTTCGTCTCCCTGTTATTAAGGCCGATGCGCAACATTAAAGACCGGGGCTGTACGGCGCGGAAAATTTTGGAAAGACAGCCTGAAAGGGCAAAAAAATACCTCTGGATAACGGTGCGGGCCTGCCGCCCGTTTAATGGAGTTTATTTTTTTATTACACCACATGAGATATTTTTATTCAAGAAGGAAGAAGCCCGCAACACTTCGGACAAGTCACGGCTGAAATGCTCCGGGGTCTTGCGTTGATTCAGGATTTAAAGAGGTTTTTGAGGTCTTTAAGAGGGTCTTCTTTCTTTCCGGGGTCCCTCCCGCCGCCGGGCTCGAAGAACTCGCAGAAGTTCGCCTTGTCCTTATCGACGACCCTGTCGGCCGCCGGCTCCCTGCATTCGTTATACGCCTCAGCGTCGTAGAACCTGCAGTTCAGGCATACCAATACATCCGAGCCGCAGCGGGGACAGCTCTCACCCCGGCCGGGCTTGCCCGTGATCTTTAACTCTTTTTCGCAGTGAAAGCAGGCGGTCATCTTCAAGATCCTCCACCGAATGGTCTAAAGCCCGGTAGTCTTCATTATAAGACAAAACCCCCGAGGGTTCAACCGGTGATGGTTGGGGTAAGGGATTTTATTCTCTCTAACAGGGTAGTTGAAAAAGTCCTTCCATGGCTTTTTCAACTACGATTTGGCCGGAGTGAATCCGTCCAAATCTCACAAATTGCTCGACTTTTTTGGTCTCGCAATTTGGCAATCCATCCTTGGATTGCTTTAGCAGGCTGTTTTCAACAGCCTGCTAATGGTCTAATACCCGGTAGCTTTCCGCGCAATACATTAGGCCTTTTTGCGCGCTGGCGCGCGCTTCGTCCTCTATTGCTCCTCGCTGTCAAGCTCGCGCGCAATAAATACAGAGGCTTGCTCTCGCTGTCCTTTATTCACTGCGCAATGGACCTGGTGTTTTGTTAAAAACGATACAAAACATCTAATAACATAGGTTGTTTTCAGATACTCCGGAATTTGCTCCGGGGAGAGTTCATAAAATAAAGCGGCCCTTCTCAATTAGTGAGAAGGGCCGCCGCTAACCCTTTTAAAAAGCCCTTCAGGCGCTACAGCCCGAACTTCGACGTCCTGTCCGTACAGAATATCCCGGAGGGTTTATCCACTGGTATCTCCTTTAATAACTTGTGCGTGTCGGAGTCGTAGACGGCGACCTTGTTCTCTTCCCTTATCGAGATATAGACGGCCTCCCCCTTCGGGGTGAACTGCGGGTCCATCGCGCCTTTTCCGGCGTCCAGGGTCTTTTTGACATCGAGCGTCTCAACGTCTATGACCTGGATGAGCCTCTCTTCGGGGCTTCCCGGCGCTCCCACATTATCGACCCAGACCTCTTTTCCTCCGGGCCGCGCTACTACGAAGAGCCCGGTCCCGGCTATCGGGACCGATTTGACTACCGACCAGTCGCGCATGTCGTAAACGATGACCCTCTTTTCGCCGAAGGCCGGAAGGAACGCCATATTCCCGGATACACCCCACGACTCGAGGTGCGGTATGTGATAGACAGGGACCTTCTTCCAGTCTCCGCCGTACTTCTTGAGCCCGGCCTTCCGTTCGGTTACATCGATCTTTTTCATCCCGTCGAGCTTCCAGAGGTCGAGCTTCCCCATCCACTCCGAGTTCAGGAGCCCGACTACATAGTACCTGCCGTCAGGCGTAATGAGCTGGTCGTAAGGGGTGTCTCCCACATCCTTGAACTTCCTTATCACGGGGAAGTCCTTCTGTTTCATGTCTACCACCCAGACCGAGTTGCCTTCCATGAGGCCGAAGACCATGAGGTTGTCGGGCGTGTCGAGAGGGCCGACGGTCCTTGAGGCGGTCTTCGTGCCGTCGGGAAGCTCCACCTCGGCGGGGATCTCCTTGACCTTATCGAGGGTGCCGGAGTCGAGTATGACGACGCTTCCGGGCTGGTAGTTGCAGACCATTATGTACTTGTTGTCACGGGATATCGCGACCCCGATGGCGTTCTCTCCGGTCTTGGCCGTGGCCGCGATCTTGAGCTCGATGAGGTCGACTTTACTGAGGTTCCCCTCCCTGCCTATCACATAGGCGTAGCGTCCGTCCCTTGAAAAGACCATCGAGGCGTGCCTCAGGTTCCCCAGCCCCTCGACCCTTCCGAGGAGTTCGTGGTTCACCGAATCGATGACGACGACATTGCCCTTTTCCCTCTCGACTACGACCATGAGGGCGGCTGTGCCCCAGACCTTTCTTTCGGGCTCATCTAAAGCGAATGCGACCGAGACGATGATAAGGGGGAGAAGGAGAGAGATGAGAAGTTTTTTCATGTATGGCGTTTCCTTTCCGGGTTAGTTGAAAACAGGTAAATCCCCGGCTTTGCCGGGGGACTCACAGAGTTTGACAGTTCCGGGAATCTGATTTCCTGTAGCCTGTCCTCATAAAACCCTCCCCCTTGATGGGGGAGGGTAGGGTGGGGGTGCAAATAATCTTTCATCCTTCGGAATTTCACCCTCCCC
>JACRCJ010000103.1 GCA_016219075.1 Deltaproteobacteria bacterium
AATTCCCTGTAGCTTGCTACAGGGTTTCCTTGTAAAATCCTCCCCCTCGATGGGGGAGGGAAGGGTGGGGGTGAAAAAATGTTTTCACCCTCCCCTCAGTCCCCTCCCATCAAGGGAGGGGAGGCTTAAGGAGATACCCCGGAGCTTGCTCCGAGGTGGTTCATTAGATTGCTAAACCTTTTGCCTGAAACAAAAAGCCCGCTGGCCTCATCGGCCAGCGGGCTTTGATTTTCTGGCGGCTATCTCCTGACAGGCGCGGATTTCGCCGCGTTTTCAATCTCCGGAAACGCGACTTTATAGTGATGGAATTCTGAAATAAAACATTGGAAAATTTTTTATAGGGATTTATCTCTAAAAACAGGGGGTTGCGTTAAGGCGGCGATAAAGAGGATGAAAAAGGTCGAAAATGTCTTGACAAGGGGCGCGGATATTGTATAATGGAATTATTCCAAGATGAGAATGATTCTAAAAGAGGCCGCATGGAAGATCTGATCAACAAGTACAAGGGCAGGGGTTTCAAGCTTACGCCGCAGAGGATAGAGATACTCAGGTTCCTTGAAGGCAACACCTCTCACCCGACGGCGGAGGATATCTATAGGGAGATCAAAAAGAAGTACGGGACGGTCTCTTTCGCTACGGTCTACAACACGCTTCAGGCCCTTAAAGAAAGGGGAGAGCTCCTTGAGGTCACAATCGACCCGGAAAGAAAACACTTTGACCCCAACTCAACTCCGCACCACCACATAATATGCGGCTCGTGCGGAAAGATAGAAGATGTCTTCGAGGACTACTCAGGGGCCCTTAAGCTTCCGGAGAAGGTGCTTGAGAAGTTCACTGCTACCGGCAATCACATTGATTTTTTCGGGATTTGCGCTGATTGCAAAAATTAAAAACATACCACAAGGAGGACAGGGACATGGCAGAAGCGATAGTACAGAGCGAGGCGCCGGATTTCAAGGCGCAGGCGGTGATGGAGGACGGCAGCGTGAAGGAGATAAAGCTTTCGGACTACAGGGGAAAGTATGTCGTGCTCTTCTTCTACCCGCTTGATTTTACATTCGTATGCCCTACCGAGATACTTGCCATAAGCGACAGGATCGAGGAGTTCGAGGCGCGTAACACCCAGGTCATAGGCGTATCCGTTGACAGCCACTTCTCACACATCGCGTGGAGAGGCACGCCGAGGAAGAAGGGCGGCATAGGCGAAGTAAGCTATCCGCTGGTCTCGGACCTCGACAAGAGCATCTGCAGGAATTACGGCGTCCTTATCGAAAAGCCGGGCATCGCTCTAAGGGGGCTCTTCCTCATAGACAAGGCCGGCAAGATACGCCACATAACGATAAACGACCTGCCGCTCGGAAGGAATGTGGACGAGGTGTTGAGGATGGTCGATGCCGTACAGTTCAACGAGAAGCACGGCGAGGTATGCCCGGCCAACTGGAGCAAGGGCGCCGAGGGCATGAAGCCAGACCAGAAGGGGCTTGAGAAGTACGCGTCGGCTCATTTTTAAGAAAAATTCATCTCGGAGGAAGCGTGATGGCTGCATGGGAATGCAAGGACTGCGGATATTCCAAGGATTCAAGGTGCAAACCGAAGAAGTGCCCGGAGTGCGGCAAGGGAGACTTCGAGAAAAAAGAAGACTCATAGCAGGCTGCGGGAAAACGCAACCCGACCCACCCAACGGGCGGGTCCCCCGGCAATCCAGGGACGGATTGCCACTGGGTGCTCGCCGGCTCACGAAGTGATAAGGCGAGCTATACAAATGAAATCTTCCTTGCCAGCCACGACCAAAAGGGAGTGCAATTGCGAGGCTTTTTTAACGTCAATAGAAAGTGCCTGAGACAATACGGCATTCAAAACTGTAAACGAAGTCTCAGGCGCACCAACATTTAAAAAGCGATTTGTGAGATTTGGCTGAATTCACTTCAGACAAATCGTTACTGAAAAAGCCATGGAAGGACTTTTTCAGCACCCTGATAGATAAGGCATCGGGGACGGAAGGGAGGACTCAGATGATACAGGATTGCTTGTGTTACGACCGGAAGAAGTTCACGAATCTTCATGTCGAGACCGAAGATGGCTCCTCCGGCACGGCTGCAAGAGGGGCGCGCAAATACCGGCACAGAGACGACGGAGGTTCGTTTAAAAGAAGCGTTGAGGCCGGGGAGAAGGCCGGTCGCGACGGATTCAACACGGATTCGGTCAACATATACTTCAACAGCATAAAGAGGTTCGCTCTCTTGACGAAAAGAGACGAGAAGGCCCTGGCCGAAAGGGTCGTCAAGGGCGACAAGGAAGCCCGCAGGCGCATGATAGAGGCCAACTTGAGGCTCGTAGTCAATATCGCCAAGCACTACCTCAACCGGGGGCTGTCGTTTCCGGACCTCATCGAGGAGGGCAACATCGGGCTCATAAAGTCGGTAGAGAGGTTCAAGCCGACACGGGGCTGCAAGTTCTCCACATACGCGACCTACTGGATAAGGCAGACCATCGACAGAGCCATTGCCAACCAGGCCAATACGGTGAGGCTGCCGATACACATCACTACCGACCTCTCGAAGCTCTCCAGGGCCTCAAGGGAACTGAACTCCACCCTTAACAGGGAACCGAGCGTCACGGAGCTTTCCGAGAAGTCCGGGCTTTCGGGCAGGTATGTGAAGAAACTCACGGGTATAAACAGGAAGAGCTACTCGCTGGATACGGCGGTCTCCGAGGACGGCGAGCAGACGATGCTCGACAGGCTCGAGGACGAAAGCGCCGTTTCTCCGATGGAGGCGGTAGGCGAAGCCGTCAGGACAGCGCTGGTCAACGAATGGATAAACCGGCTCGATGAAAACGAGCGGAGGATCATAAAACTCAGGTTCGGCCTCGACGGAGAAGAGCCGATGACGCTTGAGGGCGTCGGCAGGACATTCGGGATCACAAGGGAAAGGGTAAGACAAATTGAAGCGAAGGCGCTCAATAAACTGAGAAAGACGGTCGAGGAGACCGATATCGCCTTCTCGGATGTAGTATAGGGTTTACCCCCCGGACATAGAAAACTCACTTCACACACTCTCCCCATACTACCGCAAAAAACGCAGGGGGCGGGCCAAAAGGCCCGCCCCCTGTACCTTTTCCGGGGGGGCGGCTGAGTTTACGGCCCCCCCGGCCTTTTCATAAAAGAGCCGGAAAGGCCTGTTTTATCGGTTACAAGCAAAGGCCGATTCTGTTATACTGACGGGTGGAGCGAGTAAGGCTTAAGGGGATGAACTCTATGAACTACGATTGCATCATCGTCGGGGCGGGCCCAGCCGGGATATTCGCCGCCCTTGAGCTCGTGACGAAAAGCGAGGGTAAGAGGTTCCTCCTCATAGAGAAGGGCAAGGACCTCCCGGGGCGAAACAGGAAGGAGATATTCTCGGGCTGGGGAGGGGCCGGGACCTACAGCGACGGCAAGCTCAACATCTCAAGGGATGTCGGCGGCTTTTTAAACGAGTACAAGGAGCCGGGAGAGCTCGACGAGCTACTGGCCTACGCGGACGGCCTGTACCTTGAATACGGCGCCCCGGCAGAGCTCAAAGGCTGCGACACGGCGGCGGTGGCCGCTATCGAGCACAGGGCCGCGGAAGCGGGCCTGAGGCTCATCCCTTTCCCGATAAGGCACATCGGCACCGACAGGTGTCTGCAGCTTCTCAAGAACCTGAGGGCCGCCCTTGAGGGCAAGGTAGATATAGTCTTTGACAAAGAGGTCACGGAAGTCATAAACAGAGCTGGCAGGGTCCTGGGCGTAAGGACCGCCGAAGGAGTAGAGTTCCTATCGGACTTCGTTATACTCTGCCCCGGAAGGATAGGGGCCCGGTGGCTTAAGGAGATGGCCGGAAAGATCGGTCTTTCCACAGTCAACAACCCGGTCGACATAGGCGTAAGGGTGGAGGTCCCGGCAACTGTATTGAGCCATGTGACGGATGTGGTGCACGAGGCGAAGCTCACCTATAACTCAAAGAAGTTCGACGACCCGGTAAGGACATTCTGCATGAACCCTTACGGGGTGGTCGTAAAGGAGAGGAACGCGGGTTTCTGCACCGTAAACGGGCACAGCTACTCCGTCAAGAGGTCCGGGAACACTAACTTCGCCCTCCTCGTCTCCACCGTCTTCACCGAACCGTTCCACGAGCCGATAGCATACGGCGAGTACATCGCAAGGCTTGCGAACCTCCTCGGGGACGGCATCATAGTACAGAGGCTCGGGGACCTCCTGCACGGCAGACGCTCAACCGTTGAGAGGATAAAGCGCGGCAGCCTCGCGCCTACGCTCAAGGACGCCACCCCCGGAGACCTTTCGTTCGTCCTGCCGTACAGGTATCTCGCGGACATCATGGAGATGCTCGAGGCCCTCGACGGGTTCGCCCCAGGAATAAACTCCCCGGTAACGCTCCTTTATGGCGTAGAGGTCAAGTTCTATTCGCTGAGGCCCCGATTGACCGGTTCACTGGAGACGGAGGTCAAGAACCTCTTTGCCGCCGGCGACGGCGCCGGGGTGACAAGGGGGATACTCCAGGCGTCGGTATCCGGCATCATAGCCGCAAGAGAGATACTTAAAAGGCTCTGACGCTTCCGTCAAAGAGGCCTGGGCTGAAAAAACAGGGAGAAGGAAAAAGGGCGCCATGAGAGGGACGGGAAAACCGCGGGGAAAGAATAGGTCTCCGGTCTTCGACAACATAGAGATAGTGCTCGTCGAGCCGCAAAGCTCCGGTAACGTCGGAAGCGTGGCCAGGGCGATGAAGAACACCGGGTTTAAAAGGCTCGCGCTTGTGAACCCGTGCGACTACAGGACGAACGAGTCATACTCGATGGCCTGCAAGGCCGTTGATCTCCTGCTGGGCGCCACGGTCTACCCGACCCTTGCCGGGTGCGTAAAAGAGACGGGGGTCGTAGTAGGCGCCACCAGAAGGCAGGGTAGAGTCCGCTACCCGATACTCACGCTCGATGAGGCCGTGCCGAAGATACTCGGGTTCGCCTCGAAAAACAAGGTGTCGATACTCTTCGGGAGGGAGGACCGGGGCCTTGAGAACGACGAGATACCGGTCTGCGACATGCTCCTTGAGATACCTACCGACGAGGATTACGGTTCCTTGAACCTCTCGCACGCGGTATTCCTCGTGTGCTACTATCTCTTTGCGGCCGGGTGCGCGAAGGCCCCGACGGTCAAGGTCGCCCCGAGAGAAGAGCTTGAGAAGATGTATCTGCACATGGAGGAGGCATTGAGGGCGATAAGCTACGGGGGCCTGGGCGGGGAGCACCTGCTGCAAACGATACTCAGGAGCTTCAGACGCCTCTTCGGCAGGACCGGCCTGATGCAAAAAGAGATAAACATGCTCAGAGGCATCTTCACTCAGATCGAGAGCAGGGTCCCGGCAGCGAAAGCGGAGCCCCGGAAAAAGACAGAGAGAGCCGCTACGATGCCTTCTTTGGCGCGCGCGCAAAAGGCCCCACTGGGAGGGAAGAAAAAAGAGTGAAAAGTCTTGACACGCCGCCGCTAAAAATGTCAAGATGCTTCTGCTTCAGGCCCCACTACAATTTAATAGAATATCAGGGTGATCCCCTTTCAAGGGGGATTTAAAAGGGAATCCCGTGGTCCGCGCATGCGGAGACTCGGGAGCGGACCCGCCACTGTAAACGGGACGAAATCCGCATTAACGCCACTGGCCAAAAAGCCGGGAAGGCGCGGAGAGTAGGACAAACCGTAAGTCAGGAGACCTGCCCGGATATGCCTCACGGAACTCTTCGAAGGTAAAGAAGG
>JACRCJ010000099.1 GCA_016219075.1 Deltaproteobacteria bacterium
AGAAAGGCCGCCGACTTCGGCGTGAACGTTGGAGACATTTCGTTCGATTTAACGAAGGCCGTTGAAAGAAAAGACGATGTTGTGAAGAAGCTCGTCGGCGGCGTGGAACAGCTCTTGAAGGGCAACGGCGTTGAGCTTATACGGGGAGACGGCTTTATAGAGTCGGCCGGAAAGATAAGGGTCACGAAGTTCGACGGGACGGTTGAAGCGGTCGGGGCCACCAAGGCGATAATAATAGCCACGGGTTCCGAGCCCGCCCTGATACCGGCCTTCAACATAGACGGTAAAAGCGTTCTTACATCGACCGAGATATTATGCCTTAAAAAGGTCCCCGAAAGCCTCCTTGTGATAGGCGGCGGGGTGATGGGCTGCGAGTTCGCCACCATTTTTTCGACCTTCGGAAGCAAGGTGATGATAGTGGAGCTCCTGCCGACGATACTCTCGACCGAAGACAAGATGGTCTCCAGGGTCATCATGAAGAAGTTCAAGGAGACCGGCGTAAGCGTCCTCACCGAGGTCTCTGTCGATAAGGTAGTCGTCGAGGAGAGGGGCGTAAAGACGGTACTGAAGGATGGCAGGGAGTTTTTGACCGAGAAGGTCCTTGTGTCCATCGGGAGGAGTTTCAACTCGTCGGGTATAGGGCTTGAAGGCGCGGGGGTGGCCTTGGACAGGGGCAAGGTCGTGGTGAACGAGAAGATGGAGACGAATGTCAAGGGCATATACGCCATAGGGGATGTGACCGGAAAGATGCTTCTGGCGCATGTCGCCTCGGTCCAGGGGATAGTAGCCGTAAATAACGCCCTTGGAAAGAACGCCGTAATGGACTACTCGGCTGTTCCGGCGGGGATATTCACCGACCCTGAGATAGCGAGCGTCGGACTCCGCGAGAAAGACGCCGCCGAGAAGGGGATAGAGATAACCGTGGGAAGGTTCCCGTACGCCGCTTCCGGCAAGGCCCTGGGCATGGGAGAAAGCGATGGGTTCGCGCAGATAATAGCCGGGAAGGGGACGGATAAGGTGCTCGGCTGCTCGATAGTCGGCGCCCACGCAACGGACCTGCTGGGAGAGGTGACTTTGGCGGTCAAGTCCGGGGCGAAGGTGAAGGACATCACCGATACCATCCACGCGCACCCGACCCTGCCGGAGATAATTCTTGAGGCCGCCGAGGATGTCCACGGTTTAGCGATACACAAGATCGGAAGGAAGAGATAGCTCACAGGGTCTTATCTTAATCTTTAACATTCTGAAAACCCCTGGGTAATAAGTCCGGGGCGGTTTCATTCCAGGAGGGTTTTTAAGTTAATGGCTCTTATAGTGCAGAAGTACGGAGGCACCTCCGTCGGCAACATCGAGCGGATAAAGAATGTCGCCAGAAGGGTGGCTACCACTTACAAAGAGGGCAACCGGGTCGTCGTGGTGCTCTCGGCGATGTCCGGAGAGACCAATAAGCTCGTGGGATATGCGAACGAGGTAGCCGAGTTTCCGGTGAGCCGCGAATACGACATGGTAATATCGACCGGCGAGCAGGTCACGGTAGGGCTTCTCGCGCTCGCCTTGAACGAGCTCGGTTACAGGGCCAGGAGTTTTCTGGGCCACCAGGTCCCGATTGTAACCGACTCGCAGTTCGGCTCCGCGCGCATTGAAAGCATCGGAGCCGAGAAGATAACGGCCGAGCTCGACGACGGCGTGATAGCCGTGGTGGCGGGGTTTCAGGGAGTAGACGGCGACGGCAACATAACGACCCTCGGAAGAGGCGGCTCGGACACCACGGCCGTGGCGCTGGCGGCGGCCCTGAAGGCTGACCTCTGCGAGATATACACGGATGTCGAGGGTGTGTACACCACGGACCCGAACATCTGCCAGGACGCCAGAAAACTGAAGAAGATTTCTTATGACGAGATGCTCGAGATGGCGAGCCTGGGGGCAAAGGTCCTCCAGACGCGCTCCGTCGAGTTCGCTAAAAAATATGAGGTCCCCGTCATGGTCAGGTCGTCTTTTACCGACGCCGGGGGCACACTGGTCTGCAAGGAGGATAAGGAAATGGAGAAGGTCGTCGTTTCAGGCGTGACCTACAACAAGGATGAGGCGAAGATCTCGGTCCTGAGGGTTCCGGACAGGCCCGGGATAGCCGCCAAGCTCTTCCGCCCTCTCACCGAGGCCGGGATAAACGTCGACATGATAGTTCAGAACATAAGCCACGATGCGCACACGGACCTTACCTTCACCGTCTCCAAGTCCGAGTACAAGAGGGCCTTGAAGCTCGTAAGAGAGACCGCCGGAGAGATAGAGGCCAAGGACGTCGTCGGAGACCCCAACATCGCTAAGGTCTCTATCGTCGGGGCCGGCATGAGGAGCCACGCAGGCATTGCCTCGAAGATGTTCGAGGTCATGAGCAGGGAAGGGATAAACATACAGATGATCTCGACCTCCGAGATAAAGATATCATGCGTGGTCGATGTGAAGTACACGGAGCTTGCCGTAAGGGTATTGCACGAGGCCTTCGGTCTCGCCGGAGAAGTGGCGGAAGAGACCGAGTGACTTTCCGCGCTCAGGCGGGAGGGGTCTTTTGAGGGTGGGGCCCGCGTTAACTTTCTGATTTTTTTTCAACGAAACGATTATAATACAATGATGAAACTTTACGATACCACATTAAGGGACGGCACGCAGGCCGAGGACATCTCGTTTTCCGTCGAGGACAAGGTCCGGATAGCGAGGAAGCTTGACGACCTCGGGATCCACTTCATCGAGGGAGGCTGGCCCGGCAGCAACCCCAGGGACATCGAGTTCTTCAAGGCGATGCGCGCTGAAAAGCTTCTGAACTCGGTCCTCGTGAGCTTCGGCTCGACAAGGAGGGGCGGGGTAAAGGCAAAGGACGACGCCAACATCAAGGCCCTTCTGGCGTCAAAGACCCCGGCCGTCACCGTATTCGGCAAGACATGGAAGCTCCATGTCCTCAAAGCCCTGAGGGTATCGCTCGATGAGAACCTCGAGATGATCTTCGACTCGGTCAGTTACCTCAAGAAGCGCGTCAGGGTCCTCTACGACGCCGAGCACTTCTTCGACGGCTACAAGGAGGACCCGGAGTACGCGATAAAGACGCTTGCCGCGGCCGAGGACGCCGGGGCCGAAGAGATAGTCCTCTGCGACACCAACGGGGGGACTCTTCCGTTCGAGGTCTCGGAGATAATGAAGGCCGTAATAAGCCGGGTCAAGGCCCCTTTGGGCATCCACGCGCACAACGACTCGGAGTCCGCCGTGGCCAATACCCTCATGGCCGTCAAAGAGGGCGCCACAATGGTGCAGGGCACGATAAACGGCTTCGGGGAGAGGTGCGGCAACGCGAACCTCTGCTCCATAATCCCGGCCCTGAAGCTTAAGATGGGGGTGGACTGCATAACGGACGAGAGGCTTACAAGGCTACGCGAAACGGCCAGGTTCGTCTACGAGATCGCCAACCTCCCGCACTTCAAGCACCAGCCCTATGTCGGCGACAGCGCCTTCGCGCACAAGGGCGGGATACACGTGAACGCCGTCTTGAAGAACCCGCTCACTTACGAGCATGTAAGGCCCGAGCTCGTCGGGAACCGCCAGAGGGTGCTGGTCTCGGACCTCTCCGGGAGGTCCAACATACTCTATAAGGCGCAGGAGTACGGAGTGGACATCGAGAGCCACTCCGAGGCCGTAAAGACAGTGTTGAGGGAGCTCAAGGAGCTTGAGCACAGGGGGTTCCAGTACGAGGGGGCTGAGGCGTCCTTCGAGCTCCTGATGCAGAAGGCCTTGAAGAAAAAGGAGCGCTCCTTCAAGCTCCTGGGCTTCCGCGTGATAGACGAGAAGAGAAAAGAGGACGAGGAAGCGCGCGCCGAGGCGATAATAAAGCTTGAGGTCGGGGGCGTCGTTGAGCACACGGCCGCCGAGGGCAACGGGCCCGTAAACGCCCTTGACGCGGCCCTGAGAAAGGCGCTTGAACGGTTCTACCCGGCGATAAAGGACGTAAAGCTCCTGGACTTCAAGGTCAGGGTCCTGGCCGGAGTGCAGGGCACTGCCGCCAAGGTCAGGGTCCTTGTTGAATCCGGCGACGGGGTGGAGAAGTGGGGCACCGTCGGAGTCTCCGACAACGTGATAGAGGCGAGCTGGCAGGCGCTTGTGGACGCGCTTGAGTACAAGCTCTTCAAGGACAGGAAAAAAACCCGCAGGAAGGCCGACTGAGCCGCGACGGAAGATACGGGGCCGCCCTGGTCCTTGCCGCGGTCTTTCTATCCGTATCCTTTTTCCATTTTTCAAAGACATCTTCCCGCTCAAAAGATACCCGTATCCTTCCGGTAAACGGCAGTGTGACCGCAGCCGTACCCGTAGAGACCGCAAAGGACCCCGTAAAGCCCCCGCCAAAGACCCCAGTGCCGAAGCCGGAAAGAGAGGAGCCAGGCAATACGATCGACCTTAACACAGCCACAAAAGAGGACCTCATGAGGCTCCCGGGCATAGGGGAGGTGACCGCCGCAAGGATACTTGAGAAGCGGACAGAGCTCGGCGGGTTCACTTCCGTTGAGGAATTGACAGAGGTCGAGCGGATTGGTAAAGTAAAACTGGACAGAATCCGCGGTCTTGTGACCGTAAAAAAAACGGCCGCCCAGGCCCCATGAACCGTAAGAACGCCTGTTAAAGACCAAATCCTGTTAAAACCGTAGAAGTAAACCGATTATCCGGAGGAGCGCATGGCAGAGGATATCCTTGAGCGGCTCAGATCCAAGGAAGACGAGATGGAGGCGTTCATAAACGAGGCGAGAAAGAAGGCCTCATCCATAAAAGAAGAGGCTTTAAAGAAGGCAAAAGAGATCAAAAGTGCTAAAATGAAAGAGACTGAACTGGTCCTCGCCGAGTTCGCCGAAAAAGAGAAAGAGGCCGCCGTAAAGGAGGCCGCCGCGATAGAGAAAGACGCCGCAAGGCAGGCTGAAGGCATGAAGAAAAAGGGTGCCGCTCAAAAGGACAAAGCAGTAAAAGTTGTCGTAGGGCTCATCAACGAGGGGCTTGGAGAGCGTTAGATGATCGAGGAGATGAACAAGGTCCAGATCATAGGGCCGAAGAATAGCCTTGACGAGTGCATAAGGGTGCTGCACGCGGCCGCGGTAGTGCACATCGAGACCATTCCGGCGCCAGCGGACATCGACTCCATGTTCCAGAAGCTCCCGATGGAAAAGGAGAAGATGCTCCAGAAGGAGACCCTTGAGAAGGGGGAAGAGAGGCTCCGTAACCTAACGCACCTCCTTAAAGAGCCGGGGTCGTACCGCGCTCAGCGCTTCGGACACGAGGAGATACACGGCTACCTTGAGGAGGTAGCGCCCGTTGAGGAGAAGGTAAAGGCGTTAAGGGCCGAGAAGGACTCCCTCTCCGAAGAGCTTGTCTCGATAAACAGGTACGAGCGGCTGCTTCACGGGTTCGCCCCGATAGTGTTGTCGCGTCTCGGGGGGTTAAGGAACTTCGAAATAGTCGGACTTACCGTGGAGAAGACCAGAGCGGATATCCCCGGGCTTATAGACGCCGAGATAAAAAAGATCACGGGCGGAAACTACCAGATATATGTAAAGGACCTCGATGAGAAGGATGTGGGGATAGTGCTGGCGTACGAGAGGAAGCACGACGCCCAGGTAAGGTACCTGCTTTCCGGAAAATCGATAAGCGAGGTGAGGCTCCCGGACGAGTACTCAAGCCTTTCTCTCGTTGAGGCCTTAAAGCTCATGGGAAGGAAAAAAGCGGCGATCCCCGGACGCTTGAGCGCCGTGGAACGGGACCTTGAGAGTATTTCCGTAGAGTGGTACGGCAAGATCATTGGGCTCATCAAGGCCATAGAAGACGCCATAGACGAGATAGGCATGATCATGTACGCCGCGCAGACCCGGTTCACCTTCGTCATAGAGGGCTGGGTCCCCGTGAGGTTGCTCGGGCTCCTCAAGGAGAAGTTCAGAGACCTCTTCGGAGAGAAGGTCCTGGTAAGGGAGCTCGAGATAAAGGACGCCGAAGTCGACCTCATACCCGTTCACATAAAGAACCCGAGGATATTCAGGCCGTTCGAGGTATTCCTCTCTGCGCTTCCGCCCCCGAAGTACGGCTCGGTGGACCCCACTCCGTATGTGGCGGTATTCTTCCCGTTATTTTTCGGCCTCATCGTCGGCGACATCGGCTACGGCGTCATAATACTCCTCATAAGCCTCTATTTGAGAAGACGCTTCAGGGGAAAAGAGATGCTCTCGGACATCGCCTCAGTGCTCTCCGTAAGCAGTGTGGCCGCCATAATATTCGGTTTTCTCTTCGGTGAGCTCTTCGGGGACCTCGGGCAAAGGCTCGGCGTTATACACCCGTTGATCTTTCACAGGACCGAGGCGTTGAAGACCACCATGGTCCTGACCATAGGGATCGGCATAGGCCATGTGCTCCTCGGCATCATCATAGGGATAGCCAACCAGCTCTCAAGGGGCAAGAGGAAGGAGGCGGGGGCCAAGGGCGCCTACCTTACGGTCATACTCTCTTTTCTCTTCATACTCGCCGTACTTTTCAACTTCCTGCCGAGGGGGTTTCTTACCCCCGGGGTCGTGGTCCTTGCCGTCTCCTTCATAGTTCTCACGGCGCTGGAGGGGATACTGGGCCCGCTTGAGTTCCTGAAGGCACTGGGCAATATACTCTCATATCTGAGGATCATGGCCGTCGGGACGGCCTCCGTGGTGATGGCGGTTGTGGCCAACAGGATCGGCGGGCTCTCGGAGGACCTGATAGTGGGTATCATAGCAGCGGGCATCATCCACGCCCTCAATGTGGTATTGAGCGTCCTGAGCCCCTCGATACAGTCGATGAGGCTCCACTATGTGGAGTTTTTCAGCAAGTTCTACGAGGGGGGCGGCAGAAAATACGCGCCTTTCAAGAAAAGGTAACGCAAAAACGATATAATCAGTGGCGTTAAGACTTTCTTACCAATACCGTTCGGAGGTGTTTATGGAAAAGGGATTGATAGCGCTGGCGGCGGCTATAGCCATAGGACTGCCGGCCCTGGCCACGGCCTGGGCGCAGAGCAAGATCGGGGCCGCCGGAGCGGGCACCATGGCCGAAAAACCGGAACTCGCCGGCATCATAATCATACTGGTAGCCATACCCGAGACGATGGTCCTTCTGGGTTTCGTCGTAGCCTACCTGATAATCGGCTGACATGGCGGAAGATACGCTTTTAAAGACGATTGAAGAGGACGCGAGAACTCAGGCCGCCGGGATCCTGAAAGACGCCGAAAGGCGCGCCCGCGAGATAATGGAGGAGGCGGAGCGGGAGTCGGCCGTGCTTAAAGAGGCGCGGCTTTTGGATCTCTCGGCGGCCCTTAAGAAGGAACGCTCCGCGCTCCTTAACTCCGCGCGCGTTCGCTCAAGCGGGACCATGCTCGAGGTAAGGCGCTCGGTCATAGACTCGGTGCTCGAAAGCGCCATAGAGAGCTTCAGGGAGATGCCTGAAAAAGAGTACTCCGGACTCCTTGAACGGCTCTGTTCGATCCTTAAAAAAGACCTCCGCGGCGACGGCGAGAATAGACCCGTCTTAAGGGTGAACCCCGCCGACATCGGCAAGCTCGACGACAGTGAGGTCGAGTTCGTCGCGGACCCTTCCGTCAGTCTCGGTGTGGTCTTCGCCTCAGCCGACGGGAGGGTGAGAAAAGAGCTTACGATCCCTTCCATAATAAGAAAGACGAGAAAGACCCTGGAGACAGAGATCGACAAGGCGCTCTTCGGGGCCGAGTGATAGCAGAGGCCGCCGGAAGGAGTTTCCCCCATGAGACTTTTCAGAAGACCGGTATATAAAAGGCGGGCAGATGGACCTGAGTTATTTTAACGCGAGGGTGAGGGGGTTGAAGGGCGGGCTTCTCGATGACGCCGACTATGAGGCACTCCTTAAGCTCGATGACGGCCGGAGGTATCTGGAGAGCCTCAAATCGACCCCGTACGGCCCTTACCTTGAGACGGCCGGGGCCAGGTTCACTCGCTACGATGACATCGTCGCCGAGGCGCTGAGGATGAACCTCTCGGATACATTGGCGCACCTGTGGAAGATATCGCCTCCTGAGGCCCTCCCGCTTCTCAAGGCAGTGGTCTCGGCCTGGGAGGTCTACAACATAAAGGCCATCGTACGGGGCATAGCAAGGGGTGTAAAGCGCGACGAGATACTCGGAATGATAGTCCCGGCCGGGGAGTTCGACCGTTCGGCCGTCAAGGACCTCTTGAGCTCAAGGGACTTAAACGACATGGTACGGTTTCTGGATACCTGGGGGAGCCCCTACTCAAAACCTATCAAGGCAGGGCTCGAGGGTTTTACGGCAAGCGGCCGCATCATGGATATCGAGCTCAATATCGACCGTTTTATCTACGCTCACCTGCTCTCTACCATCGGAGGCGGGCGTCTTGACGCTGAGCTTGTCAGGGACTCTACCGTCCTGAGGATTGACCTTCAGAACATCCTTACGCTCTTCAAGATCTCCGGCGAGGGGTTTACAAAGGCCGGGGCCGGAGATTTTTTCATAGAAGGCGGCAGAAGGCTTAAGAAGAAGGAGTTTTTGAGGCTGGCGCAGATTAAAAAAAGGGAAGAGCTTATCGAATCCCTCATCCCGGCCATAAGGGACCCGGACATCAGGGAGGCCCTTGTCTTTGTAGACCCCTCGGAGGTCGCTCTCCTTGGTGAGAAGTTCGACGAGATAGTGGAGAAGAGACTCCGGAGGCTCTCCGTCACTGAGCCTTTAAGCCTGGCGCTTTGCGCCTCGTTCATATACGCGAAGGTCCGGGAGGTCAGGAACCTCCGGATACTTTCGAGGTCGAAATCGTTCTCCATCCCTGAGAGCGAGACAAGAAGGCTGTTGCTCTGAGGCCGGCGCGAGGTTTTATTTAATATTCTTAAAACCCCGGGGCTTTAACCGGGGAGGGTTCATAATGGCTGAGTTTCTGATCATAACCGGGCCGGGCGCTTCTCTTGGGTTCAGGTGCGCCGGAGTTGAGTGCTTCGAGGCCGGAGCGGAAGTCGACCTCCCGTCGTTTCTCCTAAAGCTTCAGGCCGAGGGCAGGTACGGGCTTGTCGCCGTGGAGGAGAAGATACTGAAAAAGGTATCGGAGCACGAGATGAGAAGGATAAATAAAAGGGGGCTTCCGATAATAATACCGATAAACATCCCCGAGAAGTGGGGAGAGGTCGAGTTCGGCGAGTCCCCGGTGGTAAGGCTCATAAGAAGGGCGATAGGCTACCAGATAAAGATAAAGAAGTGACAGGGCAAACGGACATATGAATGAGATAAAAGGCAGGATCTACGGGGTGGCGGGCCCGACCGTCATAGCCTCGGGCATGGCCGGGGCGAAGATGAACACCATCTGCCTGGTCGGAGCCGAGGGGCTTTTAGGCGAGGTCATCCGCATAGAGGACGGCTACGCCACGCTTCAGGTCTACGAGGACACCGGCGGGCTTACGGTAGGCGAGGAAGTCGTCAGTCTGGCCCGCCCCCTGACGGTAACGCTCGGCCCCGGACTTTTGACGAATATATACGACGGCATACAGAGGCCGCTTGCGGCGATGAAGGAGGCGGGAGCGAACTTCATCGGCAAAGGCATCAAGGCCGCCGCGCTCGACAAAAACAGGGAGTGGAGGTTTACGCCTCTTAAAAAGCCCGGAGATGCCGTGGAACCGGGCACGGTCCTGGGGACCATACCCGAGACGGAGCGGATAACCCACAGCGTCATGGTCCCTCAGGGCGTGAAGGGAGTCATAAAAGAGATAAAGGCCGATACGGTCTCGGGCAAAGAGCCGGTGTGCGTCCTTGAGGACGGCACCGTGATAGAGTTATTTCAGGAGTGGCCCGTGAGGGTTGCCCGTCCGTTCAAGGAGAAGCTCCCGCCCGAGACCCCGTTTATTACCGGCCAGAGGATATTCGACACTCTGCTGCCGGCCGCCGAAGGCGGCACTGCGATAGTGCCCGGGGGTTTTGGCACCGGCAAGACCATAGTCGAGCAGACGATAGCCAAGTTCGGCAGAAGCGACATCGTCATTTATGTTGGGTGCGGCGAGAGGGGCAACGAGATGACCGAGATACTCACGGACTTCCCGACGCTTAAAGACCCGGAGACAGGGATGCCCCTGAGCCTTCGTACCGTCATAGTCGTCAACACGTCGAACATGCCGGTTGCGGCCAGGGAGGCGTCCATATTCACCGGTATAACGATAGCCGAGTACTTCAGGGACATGGGCTACAATGTGGCGATACTCGCGGACTCGATCTCAAGGTGGGCCGAGGCGCTACGCGAGATCTCTTCAAGGCTTGAGGAGATGCCCGGCGAGGAGGGCTTCCCACCGTACCTCTCAACGCAGCTCGGGGGGTTCTACGAGCGGGCCGGGAGGGTCAAGTGCCTCGGGCCCGTTGACAAGACCGGCTCCGTCACTATTGTGAGCGCCGTTTCCCCTCCGGGCGGGGATTTTTCGGAGCCTGTCACGCAGTCGTCACTGCGGTTCGCCGGGACTCTGTGGGCCCTGGACCCGGACCTCGCCTACAGGAGGCACTTCCCGGCAGTAAACTGGCAGGCGTCCTTCAGCCTTTACTATCCTCAGCTCAAGGAGTGGTTCGCAAGGGAAGTCTCCCCGGAGATGCCGGGCTTGCGGGGCCGCCTCTTCGTACTGCTGCAGAGGCAGGCCGAGCTCAAGGAGATCATCCAGATAATAGGCGTCGAGGCGCTTCAGGAATCCGACAGGCTCACGCTCGAGGTCGCCAACCTCGCCAGGGATGCGTTCCTCAAGCAGAGCGTCTTTAACGAGGCGGACGCCTTCAACAGCTACGAGAAACAGTACCTGATGCTCAAGGCGATATTCTCTTTTTTCGACAACGCCGAAGCCGCGCTCAAACGGGGCGTATACATAGAGACGATACTCGACTCGCCGTCGCGCACCAGGCTCCTGAAGATGAGGGATGTGCCGAACGACGGCATCTCAAAAGAGGCCGTGGAGCTTATGGAGGCGGTAGAGAGCGAGTTCGCCGCCGGAAAGGATTAGACCCGATGGACCTGATCGTAAGGGAGTACAGGACGATAAGCTACATCTCCGGCCCGCTTATCTACGCGGAGAAGATAACCGGAGGCGGGCTCGGGGAGATGTGCGTGATAACCCTGCCGAACGGTGAGAAGAGGACCGGCCAGATACTCCAATTGAAGGGTGACCGGGCCGTCATACAGGTCCTTGAGGGGACCTCGGGGATCGATACCGACAGCGCGGCCGTAGTGCCCACCGGAGAGGTAGCCACCGTCGGGGTGTCAAAAGAGATGTTCGGCAGGGTCTTCAACGGCCTCGGCGACCCTATTGACGGCATGGCGCCTATAATCCCCGAAAAGCACATGTTGGTAAACGGCCTGCCGATGAACCCGGTGGCCAGAGAGAAGCCCGACTTCTTCATCCAGACCGGGATATCCTCGATAGACGGGCTCAATACCCTGGTGAGGGGGCAGAAGCTGCCGATATTCTCGGGCGCTGGCCTGCCGGCCAACGAGCTCGCCCTTCAGGTGGTAAGGCAGTCCCGCGTATCCGAGGAGGCGGACTTCTGCGTCATACTCGGCGCGATGGGCATAACATCGAGAGAGGCCTTCTTCTTCAGGAAGTCCCTCGGCGAGACCGGGGCGATGGAGCGGACCATAGCCTTCATAAACGAGGCGAGCGACCCGACTATCGAGCGGCTCTTCACCCCGAGGATCGCCCTTACGACTGCCGAGTACCTCGCCTTCGAGAAGGGCTACCATGTGATGGTCGTCCTTACCGACATGACCGCCTACTGCGAGGCATTAAGAGAGATCGGGAGCGCCAGAGAGGAGATACCCGGCAGAAGGAGCTACCCGGGCTACATGTACACGGATCTGGCGAGCCTCTACGAGAGGGCCGGAAGGCTCCATGAGCACAGGGGCTCGATAACGATGATGCCGATACTCACTATGCCCGATGACGACATAACGCACCCGATCCCCGACCTCACCGGCTATATAACCGAAGGGCAGATAGTGTTGAGCAGGGCTCTCCACCGTAAGGGGATATACCCTCCGATAGACGTCATGCCGTGCCTTTCGAGGCTCATGAACCTCGGGATTGGCAAGGGCAAGACCAGGGACGGCCACAGGACCCTGGCCGACAACCTGTACTCGGCTTACGCCCGCGGGGTGGACGCGAGAAGGCTCGTGACGATAGTCGGAGAGGAGGGCCTCACCGAGCTTGACAAGAAGTTTCTCCACTTCTCCGAGGAGTTCGAGAAGCGGTTCATCGGGCAGGGAGAGGAAAACCGGTCGATCGATGAAACGCTCGACCTCGGAGAGGAGCTACTGAGCATACTCCCCGAAAAAGAGATCGTCGGGGTGGCCAAGAAGGTCAAGTAGGAGAACGCCGTATGGAAAAGTCAGCCCCCACGCGCCAGCAGCTGCTTGTCTTAAGGGAGCAGTTCGACGCGACAAGAAAGGGCCTTGACCTCCTGAAGAGCAAGAGAGAAGCCCTCATGAAGGAGTTCTTCGACATAATCGAGGAGTCGGTGGAGATGAGGGAAGACCTGACGGGGCTTCTAAGCCGCTCATTCAGGGACCTTGAACGCTCAAGGGCCTTGAACGGGTTCGCGCTGGAGTCTTTCGCCCACGCCGCCAAAAGGAAGATAAACCTCGATATCAGGGTGAGGAATGTCTGGGGAGTAAAGGTCCCGGAGATAGAGGAGACGGCGCTAACGAGGTCTCTGGAGGCCAGAGACATCTCGCCTGTGGGGGAGAGGGCCGAGGTGATAGAAGTGGCCGCCGGGTTCGAGAAGGCCTCGGACCTCATCGTAAGGATAGCCTCCAAAGAGGTGATGCTCTCTCGCGTAGGAGAGATGATAAAGTCCGACACGCGGAAGATCAACGCTATAACCGAGATGATGCTCCCGGCGATGAACAGAAGGATAAAGTACATAGAACGGGTCCTTGAGGAGAGGGAAAGAGAAGAGGTCTTCAGGCTGAAACGGTACAAGTCGAAGAGACACGGGCTTTAACCCCTGCCCCCGTTCCCCCACCCCGCCCGCGGCCGATACGGTATCTTTGGCTTGAGCGCCCCTTTTACCTTGCAATCCGCCCCTCCGGGCGGAAATATGAGGCAAAAATATCTTTCTTGTATTATAATATTGCGTTCTGGTATATTTTACCCTTTTAACGGTTTGAAGGATCCCCGGAGTTTGTGACCGGGACGGCTCGTTTTTTACATCAATTCAGGGGAAATGACAGGTGATAGATCGGTACTCAAGGGACCAGATGGCCCGCATATGGGAGCCCAAAAACAGGTTCCGGAAATGGCTCGATGTCGAGCTGGCCGCCTGCGAGGCGTGGGCCAGGCTCGGTAAGATTCCTAAAAAATCGCTCGATACCATCAAAAAGAAGGCTGATTTCGATATAAAACGCATCGATGAGATCGAAAAGACGGTAAAGCACGATGTCATCGCCTTTCTGACCTCTGTCTCCGAGTTCGTCGGCCCGGATTCGCGTTTCATACACATGGGCCTTACCTCTTCCGACATACTCGATACCTCGCTCGCGCTCCTTTTAAATGAGGCCGCCGGGCTTATAATAGACGACATAAAGGGGCTTTTGACCGTCCTCAAGGACAAGGCGTACGAGCACAAGGACACCCCGATGATGGGGAGATCGCACGGCATACACGCCGAGCCGATAACATTCGGGCTTAAGATGGCGCTCTGGTACGACGAGATGGGGAGAAACCTTGAGCGCCTCGAGAGGGCCAGAGATGTCATATCCTGCGGGAAACTCTCAGGGGCCGTAGGCACTTTCTCAAGCATCGACCCTGCCGTTGAAAGGTATGTCTTGAAGAAGCTCGGATTGAAGCCCGAGCTTGTCGCCACCCAGGTTGTGCACAGGGACAGGCACGCCGAGTTCTTCTCCACTCTCGCGATAGTCGCGTCGTCGCTTGAGAAGTTCGCCGTGGAGATAAGGCATCTTCAGAGGACCGAGGTCCTTGAGGCCGAGGAACACTTCACCAAGGGGCAGAAAGGCTCCTCGGCCATGCCGCACAAGAGAAACCCGATACTCTCCGAGAACCTCACGGGCCTTGCAAGGCTCGTTCGCGGGTATTCCGTTTCAGCCATGGAGAACGTGGCGCTCTGGCACGAGAGAGACATCAGCCACTCTTCGGTTGAGAGGGTAATAGCCCCGGACGCCACAATTCTATTGGACTTCATGCTGTCAAGGGCCACGGGCCTCATCAGGGACCTTGTCGTATACCCGGAGAACATGTTGGCTAACATGGACAGATTGAAAGGCGTGGTATTCTCGCAGAAGGTGCTCTTGAAGCTCGTCGAGAAGGGGACTACGAGGGAAGAGGCCTACGCCATAGTGCAGAGAAACGCCATGAAGGTCTGGGAGGGGCTCGGGGACTTCAGGTCGCTCCTCATCGAGGACAGCCAGGTCATGAACTACCTCTCTGAAAAAGAACTGGACCGGTGTTTTGACATAAAACCGTACCTCAAGAACGTAAACTATATATTCAAGAGGACATTCGGCGGCAAGTGAGGCCGCCGGCGGAAGGGCCGGGGCCGTTGATGGAATATCAGAATCCTTTGACCGCGGAGCGGTCCCGGAAAGGGTTCATTTCGGAGGACTTGGACAGATGAAAAGACTTGAAAAGCTTTACGAGGGCAAGGCGAAGGTGCTCTATTCCACGGACAACCCGGACCAACTGGTCCAGTACTTCAAGGACGAGGCCACGGCCTTTGACGGCAAAAAGAAGGGGATAATCCGGGATAAGGGGATATTGAACAACAAGATATCCTCCCGGATATTCAGGTACCTTGAGTCCAAGGGGGTAAAGTCGCACTTCGTAGATATGCCCTCCGACAGGGAGATGGTCGTAAAGAAGCTCAGAATAATCCCGATAGAGGTCGTGGTAAGGAACATCGCCGCCGGGAGCCTCTCCAAGAGGATGGGCGTGGCGGAGGGCGCGCCCCTCAAGAACACGATAATCGAGTTCTACTACAAGAGCGACCCTCTCGGAGACCCGATGATAAACGAGTACCACATAAAGGCGTTCGGGCTCGCCGAAAAAAAAGAGCTTGAGGAGATTGAAGCGGCGGCCCTGAAGGTCAACAAATACCTCTCGGAGTTCTTCGACGAACGGGGTATAATACTCGTGGATTTCAAGCTCGAGTTCGGAGTGCACAGGGGCGAGATTCTGCTCGGCGACGAGATCACCCCGGACGGCTGCCGCCTCTGGGACAAAGAGACGAAAGAGAAGATGGACAAGGACAGGTTCAGGCGCGACCTCGGAGGGGTCGAGGAGGCGTATCAGGAAGTACTAAAGAAGGTCATGGAGTAATGGAGATGAAGGCAAAAGTCTATGTGACCCTTAAAAAGGGCGTTCTCGATCCGCAGGGCAAGGCCGTGATGGGCGCGCTCAAGTCGATGGACTTCGGCGAGGTGAGCGATGTCAGGGTCGGCAAGTTCATGGAATTAGAGCTTGAAGGCGGGTCGAAGGACGAGGAAGAGAAGAGGCTCAAGGAGATGTGCGAGAGGCTTTTAGCCAATACCGTGATAGAAAACTACAGGATAGAGATCGAATAGACCCGCGCGCGGGCCGTCCTTATGCGGTATTCACTCCGTTAATCGCTACGGGTTAAATTCCTCGAAGCTTGCTTCGTAAATTTTAAATCCCCTCCCCCTTGATGGGGGAGGGTTAGGGTGGGGGTGAAAAACTCCACCCTCCCCTCTGTCCCCTCCCGTCGAGGGAGGGGAAGTATATCGAGATACCCCGCAGCTTGCTGCGGGGAGGTTCATTAAAAGAAGAAGAGGTCTAACCAAGTGAAGTTCGGGATAATAGTATTTCCGGGTTCAAACTGCGACCACGACTGCTACCATGTGGTAAAGCATGTCTTCGGGCAAAAGGCCGAATATATCTGGCACAAGGATACCGGGCTCAAGGGCTTTGACTGCCTGATACTCCCCGGCGGTTTCTCATACGGAGATTACCTGAGGACCGGGGCGATAGCGCGCTTCTCTCCGGTGATGAACGAGGTGGTGTCGTTCGCCGATAAGGGCGGGCTTGTGCTCGGGATATGCAACGGTTTTCAGGTGTTGACCGAGGCGGGCCTTCTGCCCGGTGTGCTCATGAGGAACAGGGACCTGAAGTTCATCTGCAAGGAGACTTCAGTGAGAGTGGAGAACAACAGGACGGCCTTTACGTCTTCCTACAGGCAAGGAGAGCCCGTCAGGATCCCGATAGCGCACGCCGACGGGAACTACTACGCCGACCCCGATACCGTAAAGGCTCTTGAGGACAACGGGAGGGTCGTATTCAGGTACTCTACCCCTTCCGGGGAGGCGACCCCGGAGGCCAACCCGAACGGGTCGGTGAACAATATCGCCGGCATAACGAACTCGGCCGGGAATGTGCTGGGCATGATGCCGCACCCGGAGAGGGCCGCCGAGAGCGAGCTCGGCTCGACCGACGGCAGGGGGGTATTTGAATCCATAATCCACGCCTTTTCGGGTTGCTGCGAAGGCCACGACCACCACGGGCACGGGCAAAAGACCCATGGCTGAGGACCGCTTAAAACATAAAGGACACTACGCGTAATGCCTGAAAAGACGCTCGTTGAAGAGTTAGCCTCCGGCAGGTTCGTAATCACGGCCGAGATATGCCCTCCCAGGGGCGCCGATACGGAGGACTTTCTTAAAAAGGCCCGGCTCCTGAAGAAGAGTATTGCCGCCGCCAATGTCACCGACAACCAGAGGGCGGTGATGAGGCTTTCGTCTCTCGCCTGCTCGGTACTACTTCTTCGCGAAGGCATAGACCCGGTCTTCCAGATGACCTGCAGGGACAGGAACCGTCTGGCCTTGCAGTCCGACATCCTGGGGGCGTGGGCCCTGGGGATAAAGAACATACTGGCGCTCACCGGAGACCATGTCTCTTTCGGCGACCACAGGGAAGCCAAGGCCGTATTCGACGTTGACTCGGTCCAGCTCGTGGGGCTCATCGACGGGCTCAACCACGGCAGGAACATGAAGGACAAGGAGCTGCGCGGAAGGACCGGTTTTTTAATAGGCGCGGTAGTCGCCCCGGAGGCCAACCCGTGGGAGCCGGAGGGGATAAAGTTCGAAAAAAAGATAGCCGCGGGCGCGCGGTTTTTCCAGACCCAGGCCATCTACGACATGGATAAGTTCAAGAGGTTCTTCGAAGTCGCCTCTAAGAGCGATGTGAAGATACTCGGCGGCATACTCCTCTTGAAGTCCGCCAAGATGGCCAACTACCTCAATACCAATGTCCCCGGCGTGCATGTCCCGAAAGCGCTCATAGACGAGCTTGAGGGGGCCCCCGACCAGCTCGAAAAGGGGATAGAGATAGCCTCAAGGCAATTAAGGGAGCTTCGGTCCTTCTGCCACGGCGCCCACATCATGGCCATCGGCCAGGAGGAGAGCGTCGTTAAGATAATAGAGGGCGCTTAACGCGCCCCTAATGCCATGAAATTAAAAGAGGCGGCCGGAAGGCCGCCTCTTTTTTTGTGTCTCTTTTAATTACAAAATTCCCTGTAGCAAGCTACAGGGTTTCCTTGTAAAATCCTCCCCCTTGATGGGGGAGGGTAGGGGGGGGTGAAAAAATGTTTTCACCCTCCCCGCTTCCCGTTGCATCGGAAGAGCGCAACGGGAGCCCAGCCCTCGCCATCGAGGGAGGGGGGGTTTAATGAGATACCCAGGAGCTTGCTCCGGGGTATCTCATTATCCCCTTATCCTATATCCTTCTCCTCTTCCGTCTGAGGCTCGTCTTCGGTAGTTATCTCGAACTCGTCTTCGTCGTCTTCGGCATCCGGGGCCTGCACGATGCTTTCGGGCTCCGGCGCGGCCGGGCGTTTTTCCGCGGGGGCCGGTCTGGCGGCGGCCGCGTTAAGCGACCCCGCGGCCATGTACACGGCCTCGTCGTTGCCGACTGTCTCAAGGTAAAGCGTTTCTCCCTCGCCGGCGTGGAAGGCCTCTCCGGCCGTTACTGAAAAGGACGATTTGCCCTTGCGTACGCTCAAGGCCCCCTTGACCACGCAGATGATCTCTTCGTGCCCTGCGGCGCAGACGACCTTGCGCGCGGCCGTGCCCGGCCTTATCCTGCCGTATACCATGTAGACGGACCCGGCAGACGAGTTTTCAGGCCCGAGACGGTACTCGGAAGAGGGGCTTGAGTCCGCGAGCTGAGGCAGCTTGTATATCTTCATGCCATCGATTCCATCGTGTCCCTGAAGTGGGCGATAAAGTCCTCGCCGTGCATCGGCCTCAGTATTATCCATTTCTTCTTTTTGTCCAGCCTGATCTCCACTTCGGCTCCCGGTATAAGTTCCAGATATCTCAGGAACTCCGCGGGAAGGGCTACGCCTTCGGTATCCTTTCCTATACGGACTATCTTTTCCTTCATAAGGGTCTCCCTTTCAGGCCGTCCTTTAAAATGAGTTCCGATTGAACTTTCCCGCGCTGTTGCTTCGGTCTGCGGGTGGGATTGCCGCACCCGTATATATTAAGTTCATACGCCGGTCGAGTCAAGGCAATTTGTGCGGCGTCAGGGTCCGCGCGGCTGAAAGCGGCGGCGGCACAAGAGGATTTCACGCCTTCTTGACAAAAAAAATCTACGGTGTATGATATCTGAGAAAGTCGAAGGACCCAGGGATGCAGAAAGAAGAGACCCCAAAATTTACAAGGTCGTTCAAGCAAAGGTACTTCGCCGCCAGAGACCTCCAGTTCTCGGTGGCCCTCCTTGTCGTATTGGCGCTTCTGGGCGGCATATTCCTCCAGACCTTCTCCTCGGCGCTGATAAGCCGCTACGGGTCGAGCACCCCGCTTCTCGGCATCTTCCTCATAATCGGTTACTTCCTGATCGTCGTGCTGATAGCCGTATTTTTTACGCACAGGCTCGTGGGGCCCTTCAAGAGGCTTGAGTACGAGATGAAGCTGATTGCCGCCGGGGAGCTCGCCAAAAGGCTCTCCATAAGGTCCCAGGACGACCTTCATATAAGGAACTTCGTCAAGCACACGAACAACTTCATCTCCAAGTTCGAGGAGATGAGCAAAGAGTACAACAGGCTCAACAGCACGGTCGTTAAAAAGATGGATGAGATCAACGCCGAGCTTTCGAAGAAAGACTTCGACTGCGAGAGGGTGAAGTCCGAGATATCCGCTCTCCAGAAAGAGATACGAGAGTTCAGAGAGAAGTGGTAAGCCCGGCCCGTCTCTTCAATCCCCCCCCAATGAACCTTTTTTGCCGCTGTCTCCCTTTTCTTCTGTTCATTTTAACGGTTTTTTTGCCCCCGTCTGCCGTTGCCAAAGAGGCCGGCGGATATTTCTTCGTCGAATATGTCATAGACGGCGACACCATAATTATCAATGGCGGTGAAAAGGTCCGTTACATCGGGATGGACACCCCCGAGGAGGGGGAGCCGTTCTACGGCGAGGCGAAAGAAAGGAACAGCCGCCTTGTCGGAGGAAAAAGAGTAAGGCTCGTCTTCTGCGAAGCGCAAAAACGGGACAAGTACGGAAGGCTTCTTGCGTGGGTTTACTCCGACGGGGTCTTCGTGAACCGGACGCTTGTGAGTGAAGGGCTCGCCAGAAGGCTCGTGATCCCCCCGTGCGGCCTTGTAAATTACAAAGAGCTCAAGAGGGCCGAAGAAGAGGCGCGGAGCAAAAAGCTCGGGCTCTGGGCCTCCGGGACCCCAGAGAGACACAGGGCGGCCAAGAAGACCATAACCCCCCAGGAGGCGTCAGGTCATATAGGGCAGAGGGTAAATGTCAGGGGGACGGTCAGCGCGGTAAAAAAGAGGAGGGACGGGGTTTTTCTCGTCTTTCAGGGAAGGGACGGTTTTACCGCCATCGTCTTCTCAGAACTTTTAAGGGAGTTGAACAAGGCAGAAAGAGACCCCATGGGGTTTAAGGGCAGGGTTTTAACCGTGACCGGGCAGATAAGGAGTTACCACGGACACCCGGAGATGATTCTGAAAAGACCCGCCGACATAAAAGAGGAATAAGGGGAAAGGCGGGCATAAAGGGTTTTTATCTTGACAAATGCGACCCCGGCTTATTATAGTATCCGTCTGATACTCTGGCGGCGTACCCAAGTGGTAAGGGAGCAGTCTGCAAAACTGCCATTCAGCGGTTCGAATCCGCTCGCCGCCTCCAATTTTTTCCGGCCTCTTGAACTTCCTCTATTTAACGCCTTTTTCCTTAACAATTTTTCTTCCTGCAGTCTAACAGGGTGTTGAAAAAGTCCTTCCATGGCTTTTTCAACTACGATTTGGCCGGAGTGAATCCGTCCAAATCTCACAAATCGCTCGACTTTTTTGGTCTCGCAATTTGGCAATCCATCCATGGATTGCCGGGGGACCCGCCCATAGGGTGGGTCGGGCTGTTTTTCAACAGCCTGCTAATAACCGTGCTTTTTAAAACCGTCCGGAACAGCGCAAACCGACCCCCCGTTAAATGTCCCCATTTTCACGCCTTTACCGTCATGTAAAAGGCGTCTATGTTGGTCTTGATCGACGGCCCGGCCACGCTCTCGGTAGAGCGCAGTATCGTAAGGAGTTTGCCCACATATACGATCTCCTCTGTGTCCAGAACCGCTTGACCCATCGCGTAGCTGTAACTGCCGTTGTCTTTGCCCCTGGCCTTTTCGACCAACGCTATCGTGCAGACCCTCTCCGAAGAGCTCATCCTCGAGTACATATCGCCGATGCCCGTCAACAGCCAGTCGATGGAGATATTATATGTCTCGGCGAATTTGAAGATCAGTTTCGGCGATATTTCGTCTTTTTTCCTGTAATTGGAGATAGCCTGAGGTGAGAGGCCAACGGTCTTTGCCAGTTCGGAGTAGTTTTTCAGCTTTCCCGCCATCAACATCCTTTCAAAAAGTTCACGGTTTTTAATCTGCATCTGATTCTCCCTATTGTATGATTAAAGATGTATGATTAAAGATACTCGATCCGAGAATTTCAAATGTATAGTTGACGGTATAATGCATTAAATGTTATAAAAAGGTTCGAAATGTAAGGCAGGCGGATATCCTTTACGCCATTTTACACAATTGCGTAAATTTGTCAAGCGACATCTTGAAAAAGCGGGTATATGTCAACTTTGGGTGAAAGGATAAGATATGTAAGGGAAGAGGTCCTTGGTCTTAATCAGGCCGATTTCGCCGATAAATTAGGATTTTCAAGGGTGGCTACTATCAGCGATTACGAGAAGGACAAGCGAAGCCCGGATATAGTCGTTTTACGCAAAATCGCAAGTATAGGAGGCGTAACCCTTGAATGGATGATGACCGGAAGCGGCAAGGTCTCTCTGTATGAACCTGATAGCCCGGCCTTGCTGAGCGAGGGGGGCGTCCCGGTATATACAGGTAGTTTTGCCGAGGTAAAGGTATATGATATCTCCTCAGCCGGTGGGCCGAAGGACTTCCCCGGAGGCGAGCCGATCGATTCGGCGATCATACCAAGGAGAGATTACGAAAAAGGCCCCGTGGCGATACGCGTAAGGGGCGAGTCCATGAGCCCCAACATACTCGACGGCGCCACGGTCGGCGTATGTGTCAGGGACAGGCGCCTTGTCAGCGGGGACCTCTATGCGATCTGGCTCAATTTCGAGGGCGTGACCATAAAGAGGGTCTTCGTCTACCCGGACAGGATAGTGCTAAAGCCCGATAACCCCACTTTCCCGGAGACAGCCATCTATAACGCGGACCTCTCCGAGGAATTTATATTGGGAAAGGTCGTCTGGGTTTACCAGAGGTATTGAAAGGGGAAGGGCGGGTTTTGACTCCTATCACCGGCCTCTTGAACTTCCGGTAATTAAGCCGCCCTTTTAAATCAGCTGTTCCTCCAGTTTAAGCAAATCGAATAGTTAGAGATTGCTTCGTCGCGTAAATCGCTCCTCTGCGCAATGACAGCAAAAAAAGAATTTTTCAGAGTTTCCTTATAAGTGCATATCGCAGATTAAAAAAAGGGGTGTTTTCCCCTTACGGTAGCCACTCTTTTCCGCCTTCGCGCAACGCCTCCCCCTCCTTCAATCCGGTCTTTATCCCTCATTTTGCCCTTCCCTGTTTTAGATTGACATTTAAGGCGCTTTTTTGTATCCTTATAAGCCTCTCAATGGAGCGGCAAGCTCGCAAGCCCTTGTTTTTTATGGATTAAGCCTGGGTTTTTGAGTTATAATGTAAAAATCAAACCTGCATTAGCATGACTAAAGGAGGATCAACCGTGGGAAAGAACGTCGCACAGAAGTTAATCGACAGCCACCTGGTGTCCGGAGAGGCTGTACAGGGAAAAGAAGTAAACATAAGGATAGACCAGACGATCACCCAGGACGCTACAGGCACGATGTCTTATCTTCAGTTCGAGGCGATGGGCGTGCCGAAGGTAAAGACAGAGCTCTCGGTTAGCTATGTCGACCACAACACGCTCCAGTACGGCGGGTTCGAGAACGCCGACGACCACAGGTTCCTCCAGACGCTCGCCTCAAAGTACGGCATACACTTCTCAAGGCCCGGTAACGGCATCTGCCACCAGGTCCACCTCGAAAGGTTCGGCAAACCGGGCAAGACCATGCTCGGCTCCGACTCCCACACGCCCACGGGCGGCGGCATAGGCATGCTCGCCATAGGCGCGGGCGGACTCGATGTCGCCGTTGCTATGGGCGGCGGGCCTTTCAGCCTCGTATACCCGAAGGTAGTCCTTGTAAACCTCAAGGGCAAGCTTAAGCCCTGGGTATCGGCCAAGGACATAATCCTCGAGCTCTTAAGGAGGATGACAGTAAAGGGCGGGGTCGGCAAGGTCATCGAGTACGGCGGAGAGGGAGTCAAGCACCTCTCCGTCCCGGAGAGGGCCACCATCACCAACATGGGCGCGGAGCTCGGGGCCACGACCTCGGTATTCCCGTCAGATGATGTAACGAAGGCGTTCCTGGCGGCCCAGGGCAGGGAAAAGGACTGGAAGGAATTAAGCGCCGACCCGGACGCGAAGTACGACGAGCAGATAGACCTCGATCTGAACAAGCTCGAGCCGATGATAGCCAAGCCCCACATGCCCGACCAGGTCTGCAAGGTCTCCGAGATAGAGGGGATGAAGGTGGACCAGGTTTGCGTCGGGAGCTGCACGAACTCGTCCTTCAGGGACCTTATGCTCGTATCCGAGACATTCAAGAAGGGCGGCTTCAAGGTGCACCCCGAAGTCAGCATGACGATATCGCCGGGCTCAAAGCAGGTGCTCGACATGATGGCTTTGAACAAGGGCCTTGCGCACCTCATCGAGGCCGGGGCAAGGATACTTGAGGCCACATGCGGCCCCTGCATCGGGAACGGTCAGTCTCCCCCGTCAGGCGGCGTATCCTTAAGGACATTCAACAGGAATTTCATCGGCAGGTCCGGCACCAAGGACGGCAAGGTATTCCTCTGCAGCCCCGAAACGGCCGTGGCGGCCGCCATCTACGGCGTGATAACCGACCCGAGGAAGCTCGGAAAGTTCCCGAAGGTGAAGATGCCGGCTGAGTTCCTCGTGGACGACTCGATGGTGGTGCCCCCGGCAAAGGACCCCTCGAAGGTCTCGATAGTGCGCGGGCCCAACATCCAGGCGCTCCCGAAGCAGGGCCCCCTTCCGGACACCCTCAAGGGCAAGGTCCTCATAAAGCTCGGCGACAACATCACGACCGACGACATAACGCCGGCCGGCACATGGCTCAAGTACAGGAGCAACGTTCCCAAGTACTCTGAGTCGGTCTTCGCGCAGATAGACGCCAGGTTCCACGAGAAGGCGAAGGCCACCGGAGGCGGTTTCGTCGTCGGCGGAGAGAACTACGGACAGGGGTCGTCGCGCGAGCACGCGGCCCTTTGCCCGATGTATCTCGGCATAAAGGCGATAGTGGCAAAGTCGTTTGCCAGGATCCACAAGGACAACCTCGTGAACTTCGGCATCCTCCCGCTTACATTCGCCAACCCCGCGGACTACGACGGGATCTCGGACGGCGACGAGCTTGAGATGACGGGCCTCAAGGGCGGGCTTAACTCCGATACCCTGGTCATCAAGAACGTCACCAGGGACAAGGAGATAAAGCTCAAGCACGGGTACTCGCCCAGACAGGTCGAGACGATACTCGCCGGCGGAACGCTCAACTACACGACGGCAAAGAGCAGATAAAAGGGTTTTTTTAATGTTCTGAAAACCCCGAGGTTTTCAGCCCAGGGAGACTGAATGCCAGGAACGAAATGGGTTTTCTTCTGAAAGCAGTGTTGCTTTAAAACAGGCCCGTCCCCACTGGGCTTGAAGTCAAGGGGGGGTCACTGAAATAGGCAGGCGATGAGGCCCTCGACCGTAAGGTCGGGGGCCTCTTTTTTTGCGCGAGGGAAGTCGAACACACGGAGGCCGGTTATCCGTTCGATCTCTTTGGAGTTGTACTTCATCGAGCCGTCTGAAGCCTCAGAGTTGCCGTTAAGTATTATTGCCCGGACCTCTATCCCCCTGTTTCGAGCGGCCTCGACCGTCAGGAGCGTGTGGTTTATCACTCCGAGCTTCGAAGTGGCCGCGATTATAACTGGAAGCCTCAGGGCAACAACGAGGTCGGCAACGGTCTTGTCATCCGTAAGAGGGGCCAAAAGGCCCCCGGCGCCCTCAACGAGCATGAGCCCGTGTCTGGCCGAAAGTTTCCGGTACCCGCTCTTTATTACCTCGAAGTCTATCTTGACCCCCGAGAGCCTCGCCGCCAGATGGGGAGATATTGGTTGGGAGAGCCTGTACGGGCATATCTCTTCTATCGCGTCGGCTGAGCAGGAGGCCGCCTTGAGCGCTACGGCGTCTTCGGGGACGAGGGAGCCGTCTATTTCGGCACAGCCCGACTCAACCGGCTTCATCACCCCGACATCGACCCCTTTGAGCCTAAGGGCCCGCGCGATACTTGATGACACGAAGGTCTTTCCGGCCCCGGTGTCCGTGGCTGTTATGAAGTAAGACCGGCTCATAGGGTGATCCTCTTCACGCAGTCGTAAGTGATGTTGACTATCTTTTTAAGCTCCGTCTCCTTTATGCTCAAAGGCGGCATTATGACAACAGTGTCTCCGAGAGGCCTTATGATAAGGCCGTACTTTCTCGCCTCCATGCATACCCGGTGGCCGAGCCTCTGTGCCGGAGGGTAAGGCTCTTTTGTATTTTTGTCGGCTACAAGCTCGACCCCGGCGACAAGCCCAGTATGTCTCACCTCGCCTGCATGGTCGAGAGACTCGAATTTTTCAAGTAGAGTTTTGAAGAGGGCGACCTTGCCTTTAAGCCTTTCAAGCACATTTTCTTTACGGAATATCTCAAGGTTGGCGATCGCCGCGGCGCACCCAAGCGGGTTTCCGGTATATGTGTGGCCGTGGAAGAAGCTCTTGTACTCGTCATAGGAACCGAGGAACGCCCTGTAGACCTTTTCAGTGGTAAGCGTAGCCGCAAGCGGCATGTACCCGCCCGTGAGTCCCTTGGCAAGACACAAGAAGTCCGGGACGACCCCTTCGGAGTCGCACGCGAACATGGAACCGGTCCTGCCGAAGCCCGTTGCGACCTCGTCGGCTATGAGTAGCACATCATATTTCCTGGTGAGCCTTCTGACCGCCTTCAAAAACCCCGGAGGAGAGGCTATCATCCCGGCGGCCCCCTCGAAGAGCGGCTCTATGACGCACCCGGCGATCTCCTCGTGGCGGTCCTTCAATATATTCTCGAATACTTCAAGACACGCCGTCTTGCAGTCTTTCTTCTCTTTCCCGACAGGGCACCTGTAACAGTACGGGTAGGGGGCCCTGAAGGTATCGAAGAGGAGCGGACGGTATTTTTTTACGAATATGTCTATCTCTCCGACGGACATCGAGCCGAAAGTGTCTCCGTGGTACGCCCCGGTAAAGGCGGCGAACTTCCTCTTGCGGTTTTTTTTGTTAGTCTGCTCCCAATACTGGAAGGCCATCTTGAGGGCTATCTCAACGGCTGTTGAGCCGTTGTCCGAGTAGAAGACCTTGTCGAGCCCCCGCGGGGCGACCGCGACGAGCCTTTCGGCAAGCTCTATGGAGGGCGTGCTGCCGAGGCCGAGAAGCGTTGTGTGGGCGATTTTATTGAGCTGCTTTTTTATTGCGGAGTCTATCTCTTTTTTCCTGTGGCCGTGGACCGTTACCCACAGAGACGACACCCCGTCGAGGTAGCGCCTGCCATCGGTGTCGATGAGGTAGTTGCCCTTGCCCCGTTCTATGACGAGCGGGGTGGACTCTTCCCACTCCTTCATCTGCGTGAACGGGTGCCAGAGATACTTCTTGTCGAGAGAGATGAGTTTTTTGGTTTTAGGGGTCATTTGATTTGGATGATCGTTTTTATTATCTTTTAGGGTCTAATACCCCTTTAGCTTACTGCGCTCTGCAAAAGACCTTTTTGCGCGCTGGCGCGCGCCTACAGGCTTTTCCGCGCGGCCGCGAAGATCACCTCGTAGGTGGCTATGATACCGCCGCCGGGGGCCGGGAACCTTTTTGCGTAGACCCGTCCGGCCTCCTTGAGGAGCGTACCCATCGCTAAGCCCTTCTGCCGGTTCACGGAAGGCGAGGCCCCGATGTTTTTAAGCGTACGAAGAAGCGCGCGAAGGTCGGCGTATCTTTTGAATACCGGCAGGGACTCAAGGCTTATGAGATCGAGTCCGGCCCCTGAGAGCGCCTCAGATATCTCATCCATCCCCTTGAACTCCATCAGAGTAGATGCGCCGGATGAGCCGGAGGCCTCCCTGTACGAGGCCTTGAGCTCATTTAAGGTAGAGGGGCCGAGGGTGGAGAATACGAAGAGCCCTCCGGGCCTCAACACCCGCCCGGCCTCCCTGAACGCCCCGGCGGGGTCAGAGGCCCACTGGTAGGTAAGGTTAGAAGCGACAAGGCCGAACGACGACGGGGCAAACGGGAGAGATTCGCAGTCGGAGGCTATAAGGAGGCGGTCTCCATGGTTCTCTCTCGCCTTCAAGAGCATCGGCAGGGCTATGTCCGAGGCGTAGACCTCTGAGGCCCGACAGACCTTTTTTAACTCCGCCGTGAGGTGCCCGGTCCCGCACCCGATGTCCAGGACCTTTTCAGTTTGGGCCGGGAGGCGGACTTCAGTGAGCATCCATTCAAGCCCGGCCCTCTCGTAGACAGGGTGTTCCAACCCGGCGTCTCCCCAGGTTCCTCCGATGAGCGCCTCTATGCAGCGGGCAAGGTCCGAGGC
>JACRCJ010000100.1 GCA_016219075.1 Deltaproteobacteria bacterium
GCAGGGCCGCCGCTTTTTTTTCCGGGCTTGCCTTCTCGTTCTCCCCGTTCCATACGGCGTTTTCCGCAACAGGCGGGATGGACGCCTCGCAGATGCAGTACATGCCTCTCACACTCCTCTTTCTCGTCAGGCACGAAAGGAGCGGCGCCCTTAAAGACCTCTTCCTCTTCATATTATTCCTTCTCCTCTCGGTCTTTTCGTTCGGGTACTACGGGACGATAATATTCGCGGCCGTTGCCGCGTACTACTCGTATACGAAGGCACTGCCCCATGCGCTCTTTCTTTTCAGGAACGGCAGAGACCCGGGCCTCAAAAGGGTACTCCTCTGGGCCTCGTTCTCGTATTTTTTTTTCGTGCTCGCGTACAACTCGTTTGAACTCCTCGCAGGACCCCTGAAAACACTTGCCTGGCTCGTCCCGGCAACGGCAGCCGTCTCCTTTGCAGCGGGGAAAGAGAACGGAGGGAGGGCCTTTCTCAAAGGGCTTTATGAGAATTTCAAGGCAACGGATTCCCGCCAGAGGTACTTGACGATAGGCGGGGGGTCAGCGCTCGCCGTACTCGTCGGCATATTCCTCATGCCTGTATTTTATCCGAGTATAAGGGAGATATCCTCATCGTACTTCGTCCCTCCCTATAGTTTCTTCGTCCCGGCCCCGGACCACCCGATACTCGGAAGGTTTCTTCCGTCTTTCTTCATCCCGCAAAAGGACCCGATAGTCGGAAAGATGGTCCATATCGGGCTCGTCCTTATGGGACTTATGACATTTGCCGCCGTGAAGACCTTCAAGGCCGAAGTGAGAGACCCCGTGAGAGAGGCCTTCCTCGCCGTCTTTTTCATAGGCACGGCGCTCGCGCTCCCTCCGGCCGTCAAGTTCGGCGAGTTCACGCTCTGGGGCCCGGTCTACTTCCTTCACGCCCTCGTCCCCCCGTTCGTCGATATCAGGAGGGTAGTTGTGCTGATGCTTCTGGCCGGGTCGGTGCTCGCCGGCTTCGGCATTAAGGAAATATTGAAGATGACATCGAGCCGTCCGGTCAAGGGCGCGGTCTACGTCTGTCTGCTCGCCGTCCTTGCGGTCGAGTTCTACCCGGCGCTGGATTTCAAGGACACCGCAAGGCTTCCGGGCGCGTATTCGTGGCTCAAGGATGAGCCCGGAGATTTCACGGTAGCCGAGTACCCGCTCACTTCCATCTACGACTCGAAACGGAACGAGCCGTTCTTCGGCCAGACAGTGCACGGCAAAAGGCTTCTGAACCCGTTCGGCGCCGTTGGGCACGACCCAGCGCCCTCTAACGGCGCTCTTAAGACCTACATAGACAAGGGCGGGCCGGCCAACGAGATATATTCAAATACCGGGAACGCCGCCTCCGCCCTTTCGTACCTCGGCGTAAAATACATCCTTTTACGGACCGACAAGGTCACGGACGGTGTTCTCCTTGAGACGGGCAACTGGCTCAAGGAGGCGGCCTCCTTCCCGGACTCGAAGATATACGCCGTGACCGCTCCGCCCGCAGACGCGTTTCTGTCTTTCAAGGACTTCTACAGGAACGGCTTTTTCCTCAACTACTCGGAAAAGACGGACAGAGGGTATGTGATAAAAAACCCCTACTACAGACCGCCTGAATCCGTATACGGCAACAGGGCATGGCTCTGGATGGGCAAGAACGCATCGGTAAAGCTCACGGGGCTTAAAAACACCGAGGCCTTCTATGACCTGACCTTCACCGCCAGGTCTCATTCAGCCACGGCCCGCCTGTCCGTAAAAGACCGGGGGGCCGTTGTATACGGCGCAAATGTAGGGCCGGCTCCGGGGGTCTTCACTATAAAAGGCATAAGGCTTGGGCCTCTTGAGGTCAGGGTCCTGGAGTTTGAGATAGAAAACGACGACGCGCTCAAGGAGGCCAGGGGTTTTCTTGACCCGATGGCCAAGGACGAGCCGGTAAGCTACATAGGTATCGCCATAAGGGACGCGGTGATAAAGGAAGAAGCGGTTAAAGACAAGCCCGCCGTACTCATAAGGCCAGGGATGCTTGACGGACTCTACGGCGAAGGTCGTATTTAAGGGGAGTGCCTGATGGATAAGAAGGTCACCGGGACATGGCGTTCCGGATGGAAGGTAGTATTCGCGCTCGCCGCTTTTGTGCTGGTCCTTGCAGGCGGTTGCTCTACGGACCAGTCCAATTTTCTGAAAAACGCGAAGTTCGAGAAGTGGAACGGCGGCCCCGTTGGGTGGCTCCTTGAGGGGGAAGCGAAGGTCACGAAAACCGGCTCGGGAGCGGAGCTTAAGAGCGCCGGGACGGCCACGCCGTTTTTATACCAGACCTTCGAGATAAAACGACGCTACCGTGGCTCAACCATTACGCTTGGGGCGTGGGTAAAGACAAATGTGGCGGACAGCGCGGTGATAGAGTTTTCGGACAGGTTAGGGCACGACGCCAGGAGCGGGGCGCACCCCGGAGACGGCGAGTGGAGGCTTCTGACCCTGACGGTGAAGGTCCCTGACTCGCCCGGCAACATCGAGTTCAGGTTCAGGAACTATAAGGCCGGGTCGTCCTTCATACGGGAGGCGTCGATGTCTGCCGGAGAAGATCCTTTGATAGCAAAGCGTGTCGGAGGAGAGATGAGCGCCGCCGGAGGGTACAGGGCGGCCGGCTACCTCCTTATCTTTACTCTCCTTTCCGCGGAAATCTTTTTTTTCAAAAAGTTCTCATATCTTCCATACGCGCGGGTCTATGAGGCGTTCCTTGTGCTCTTGACGCTCTCGGCGCTGATGTTGATCGCCGGCAGACCCGTAAACGCCGCGGTGACGGCCAACATCGCGTGGGCTGTCATCTTGGCGGTTTTGCTCCAGAGGCTAATGAAAAAGCTCGACCCTGTTCCGGTCAAGAACGCCTTGTCGAGGCTCTTTAAAAGGCCGGGCGCGGTATTCATAACCGCCTCGCTCGTGCTCATAGCGGCTACCGTGAACGCGCTCCGCAACGGCTCGGTACGCGAGGCGGAGATGGCGGCGAGGACGGCTTACATACTGATGCTTCTTGGAGGGGCGTCGGTCGTGGTGAGGATGGTGTTAAGTGGGCTACGCGCTGAAGAGAATGAATCCGTCAGGGTGTACAAGAGGCACAGGAAGGAAGCGGATGCGATGAACGGTGAGACTGAAGGGGGCTCTGCAAAGCCGCAAACCGAGAAGACGCTCACAACATGAACCCCTCAGTTTTCAGAACGCTAAAAACAAACGGCGGAGGGAATAACCGATGAAGGTCGCCCTTACAAGACCAAACTACCACAGCCACCTTATCACCCCGCAGCTCGGTCTCGGCTATATTTCGTCTTATCTCAGGGAGCGCGGCGTCGGGACCCGGATAATCGACGGCCTCAACCTCGGTCTGACGAACACGGAGATCGCAGAGAGGTGCCAGGATTACGACCTCGTCGGTATAAACTGCTTAAGCGACTACTACCCAAGGGTCGTGGAGCTTACTAAATTCCTTAAAGCGGCAGGAAAGCGGGTCGTAATAGGAGGGCCTCACGCCTCCGTCCTCCCGCGGGACACCCTCATGGGCACCGGGGCCGATTTTGTCGTAGTCGGCGAGGGCGAGGAGACGATGTACGACCTCGCTACGGCGCTTAAAGAGAACAAGGCGTGCAAGGACATTCCGGGGCTTCTTACGCGGGAGAGCCACCATGTCGTCAAACGCCCCTACATCAAAGACCTCGACACCCTGCCTTTCCCGGACTGGGCGCAGATGCAGCCGAAGACCTACAAGAAGGCCCCGCACGGCGGGTTTGTCAAGAAGTTTCCGGTTGCGCCCGTAACATCGACGCGCGGATGCCCATACGAGTGCACCTTCTGCGCCAGCCCCGACATCTGGGGCAGACGCATCCGCTACAGGTCGCCAAAGAATGTAGTGGATGAGATCGAGTACCTGGTCAAAGAGTTCGGGGTCAGGGAGATACACTTCGAGGACGACAACCTTACCCTTAAAAAAGACCATGTCGTGGGGATATGCGAGCTGATACTCGAGCGCGGGATAAAGGTCAGCTGGGCGACCCCCAACGGCATAAGGGTCGATACGATAACCCCGGAGCTTCTCAAACTCATGAAGAGGAGCGGCTGTTACTTTATCGCCTTCGGCATAGAGTCGGGGAACGAATCGATACTCAAAAAGATAAAGAAGGACACGGATCTCGCCACCATCACGCACGCCGTCCACCAGGCGCACGATGCCGGGCTTATGACGCAGGGTTTCTTCATATTCGGCCTTCCCGGCGAGACAGAGACCACCGTCAGAAACACCATCGAATACGCCAAGACCATCCCGCTGGACAAGGCCCAGTTCCTCCTCCTCGACGTGCTGCCCGGCTCCGGGATATGGTCGGACCTCAAGGGAAGGTCCTTGAACGAGGACTCGTCGAAGAGGAGCTACCAGGAGGTCACATGGGTCCCCGAAGGCATAGGCAGAGAGGCGCTCGAAGGGGCGCCTTCGAAGGCGTTCAGGAGTTTTTTCCTGAGGCCCAGACAGGTGATAAACGCCCTTAAGTTCATAAAGCCC
>JACRCJ010000097.1 GCA_016219075.1 Deltaproteobacteria bacterium
ACAGGGAGATAGCCAAAGAGATAAGGGACCTGCCCTCACGGGCCGGGTTAAAGGGCGGGATGCAGTTTTTTTGGAGACAGATTCTAAACAGGACCGTTTAGCCCGGCAACGGCGCTTAAAAACAGGTCCGGAATAGGACGGTGAAAATGCTGACTACAAAAATGATGGGACCCGAAAAAAGATCGAGAGACAAACTTCTGGAAGACAACCTTTACCTGGTCAAGATCATCGCGTACCAGGTGGCGGTGAACCTGCCGCCTCACATCGATGTAAACGACCTCATAGGAGCGGGCACCATCGGGCTCATCGAGGCTATCGACAGGTTCGACACCGGCAAGGGCGTCCAGTTCAACACCTACGCCTCAATAAGGGTGAGAGGCGCGATAATGGACGAACTGAGGAGCATGGACTGGATGACGCGCTCGATGAGGGACAAGTCCAACCAGCTGGAGAAGGCCTATATCGAGGTGGAAAGAAGGACGGGAAGGCCCGCCGAGATCGAGGAGGTCGCAAGCGTCCTGGACATCACGACCGACGACCTCTATACGATACTGAGCCAGGTGAGCGCTTTGAGTGTGATGAGCCTTGAGGACCTGGGTATAGGGCACCATGACGAGGGGATGGACATCCTTGAGTGCATCAAGGACCCCGAGGGCAAGGACCCCATGACCATAGTCAAGTTCAACGAAATCAAGAGAAAGATTGCCGAGGCCGTGGAAACGCTCCCTGAAAAGGAAAAGCTGATAATCTCGCTCTACTATTACGAGGAGCTGACCCTCAGGGAGATAGGAAAGGTCTTGAACATCACCGAATCCAGGGTATGTCAGCTGCACAGCCAGACGATGCACAGGCTCAAGGGCAAGCTCAAGAGGTGCGTCGGCGTGTAGACACGCACCGGCAGACGGCTTCTTTTAAATATTAAAGAAACTGACGGCATACCCGATAAATAAAGAGGGGCTTATGGAAAATTCGAACTCTATCAGAACGATGCTCAGGGATGACGACCCTTACGTAAGAAGGGATGCGTGCGAGGCCGTTGCGGAAGCTCGCGGGCATGAGTTGGTCCCCGACCTTGTAACGGTCCTCAAGGACGCGCACCCCGGAGTCCGGGAGGCGGCCATCCACGCGCTGACTACCATCGGCGGCAAGGTCGTGGCCGATAGCGTTGCACCGCTTCTCAGGCTTGAAGACGCGACATTACGCAATATCGGGATAGAGATACTGGAGCTTTTAGGCCCCGAGGCCTTTACGACGATAGTATTGCTTTTAAACGACAGCGACGATGATGTCGTCAAATTCGCCGTAGACATACTCGCAAACAGGAAAGAAGAGAAGGCCGTGAGCTTTCTCTCAGGCCTGATCAACCACAAGAACCCAAATGTCAGGGCCTCGTTAGTCGTGTGCCTCGGGAGGATAAGGGCCGCGTCCACCGTCCCGGTACTTTTAAGAGCGCTTAAAGACGAGGAGGAATGGGTAAGGTTTTCAGCCATCGAAGGCCTGGGCCTTATGCAGGACAGCAGGGCGCTCGCGCCTCTTCTTGGTATTATAGAAAGGGATTCAGGCCTTACTAAAGAGGCCGCGATAGAAGCGCTGAGCAGGATAGCGTCACCGGCGGAGGCAGCCGGAATACTTGTAAAACTCTCACCTTTAGTGAAAAAAGGGCGGGTGATGAATGTCTTTTCCATAGTCGAGCTGGTCGAAAAGGCATCCGTGCCGGGGACGAAATTCAAAACGGATGCCGAGTTCAAGAATGATTATTTCGGCTTTTTCTGCAGGTTCATGGACGACCCGGACACATCAGCCAGGCTGAAGGCCCTAAGGGGCATAAGCCTGCTCAAAGCCTCCGGGGCTCTCGGCGTGGTCTTTAAATTCGCGAACTCATTAAACGAGATAGACGAGGATACCGAGCAGATACTTGTCAGCACGATAGTCTCAATAGCCGGATACGGGCACTTTCCCGAGGAGCTTAAAGCCGAGCTTGAAAAAGACGGGAAGAGCCTGAAGGTCATAGTGAAGGCGCTCGGCGAGATGCGCGCCGTTGAAGCCGTCCCTGTCCTCAAAACGCTTATCACGAAGGTCGCCAAACACGAGCTCAGGGAAGTCGTATCCGCGCTTGCGGCCATAGGCTCGCCTGATTCCGTGGCCGTACTCTCCCAGTCGCTTCAGAGCACCGACGGGCACACAAGGAAGATCTCGGCCCGGGCGCTCGCTTCGATAGCCGGTTTTGAGTCCGTGGGAAAACTCTATGACGCTCTCAAGGCCGAGCCCTACAGGGATGTCATGGAGGAGATCACGGATGTGCTGGCGACCATGCCTTCGGAGGCCGTTAAAAACGGATTTTGCACTCTCCTCTCCGACCCGAAGGAGATATTGAGGGAGATGGGGGCAAGGGGGCTCGGGCTCATCGGAGACGAGGAATCGCTGATGTTTTTGAAAAAGGCCTCCGGCGATGAAAGTCCGAACGTCAGGAAGGTCTCCTACAAGTCAATGGCGAGGATCGGGATACCAGATTCCGTAGATGTGATCATAAACGGTCTTAACGACAGGAGCGACGAAGTCAAGCTTTCGGTCCTGAAGGCGCTCGGCGGCTGGACAGGGGAAAAAATAAAGACAGCGCTCCTCAAGGTCCTTAAGGATAAGAACATCTGGGTAAGGTACCACGCCGTGGTCCTGCTCGGCGAGATGTGCGAAAGCGACACCGAGGACGCCATTATCGAGGCCCTTAAGAAGGACGAGGCCCCGGTAAAGGCGGTGGCCGCAAAGGCGCTGGAGAAGTTCGGAAGCTCAAAGGCGGTGGATGTCCTTGAGCAGTTCATCAATCATCCGGACCATACCGTTCGAGGTGCCGTTGAGAACGCGTTAGGCGCATTGAAATGCTGACACTCGGAATAAACAGCAAACCCAAGCTTTCTTACGAGACGTTCTGCCAGCTCAGGGACATCATATACGCGAAGTGCGGTATTTTCTTC
>JACRCJ010000098.1 GCA_016219075.1 Deltaproteobacteria bacterium
ACCCCGGGGTTTCAAGCCCTGCGGGGTTCATCCCCATTGGCGCCCTCAGGAGAGGCGCTCTACCGGCGCCGCCTGGGACGGAAAAGCCCCTGGCAGGCTGTTTTTCGGCGGCCCGCCAAACGGGCAGGCTATAAAAAAATCAGACTCCCGTCGAGTTCAGACCCTTTTCTCGGCCTCGGTGATTATACGGAATATCTCAAGGCCCGTTGATGCCTTGAGGAGCTTTACCCTGAAGTCCTGGTTTTTCAAAAGGTGGGAGATACCGGCAAGGATCTTAAGGTGGGCCGTCGCGGAATTTTCGGGAGTGATGATCAGAAAAAAGAGGTGCACGGGCGTTCTGTCCATCGACTGGAAATCGACCCCTTTAACGCTCCTCCCGAAAAAGACCATGATCTCGTTGAGCCCTTTTATCTTGCCGTGGGGGATCGCCACCCCGTGTCCTATGCCGGTGGTGCCGAGCTTCTCCCTGTCCAGAAGCGCCTTCAGGACGGCCTGTTTGTCCAGCCCGGACGCCCGGGACGAGACCTCCGTGACCATCTCGTCGAGAAGTTCCTCTTTTTTTCTGCTTTTAAGGTCCGTTAAGATATTCTCTTCCCGGAGAAACTCCGCCAGCCTCATCCAAATCACCCCGTATGGCCGGGACTTGCGCGAAGGCCTCTGCAAAAAAGCCTTCACGGAAGTCCCGGACGGTTCTAAAAAACCATTGTGCGGGCAAGCCGCCTGCAAAAGCGGTGTTGAGGCAAGGCTATTTGGTCCGGGTCTCTATCAGACCGTAATCACCGTCATCCATCCTGTAGATGACATTGACATTGCTTGTCGCCGGGTCCGTAAAGACGAGAAAATCGTTAGACACGACATCCATCTGTTCCGCGGCCTCTTCAACGGACATGGGCTTCAAGAACTGGTTGACCGTCTTGACTATCCTTGAGCTGGCCGTGGAGACGGCCAGCTCGCCTTCGACGGCCAGCTCGCCTTCGGCAGCCAGCTCGCCTTCGGCGGCGCGCTCGATGTTCGCGGAGACGATTTTGTGGTCCCTGGTCTTCTCCTTGTGCTTGCGCACCTGCTTTTCAAGCTTATCGACGACTGTGTCTATGGAGGAGTACATGTCCTGCGTGTCGCTCTGCGCCTTGATCGTGGCGCCGTTGGCCACGACCGTGGTGTCGGCTATGTGCCTTATCTTCTCGACGGAAAGCACCCAGTGTATCTCGATGGGCTCATTGAGGAACTTGTTGAGCCTCTCGGATTTTTCCTCGGCGTACTTCCTGAGGGCATCGGATGACTCCATATGCCTGAATGTAACAGTAACGTGCATGTCCTTACCTCCGGTTATTGAAGATGAGATGTAAAATTATCTGAATCTTTTAAGCTTTACAGCCTGAAAAGTCAATACCGTTGAAGCTCTGGGCGGTTTTTTTGGCTGCCCGTCCGCCTTAGTAGTGGACCTTCCTTCTGCTCGAGGACAGGACCCCTATGGCCTCCCTGTACTTGGTGGCGGTCCTTCTGGCCACGCTTATCCCGGATCCCTTCAATATCTCGACTATCTCTTTGTCGCTCAAGGGGTTTTTGGCGTCTTCGTCCCTGATGATGTTGCGTATCTTCTCCTTGATGTACTCCACGGTCACATCGCTTCCGTCATCGTTGCTCATGGCGGTGGAGAAGAAGTACTTCAATTCAAAGAGCCCTCTGGGCGTCTGGACATACTTGTTGGATGTGACCCTGCTGACCGTGGACTCGTGCACCCCGATCTCTTCGGCTATGTCCTTGAGGACCAGCGGCTTCAAGGACTGGAGCCCCCTGTCGAGGAACTCCCTCTGGAACTTTACAATGCACTCGACGACCCTGTAGATCGTCCTCTGCCTCTGGTGGACGCTCTTTATGAGCCAGACGGCGCTTCTGAGCTTGTCCTGTATGTAGCCCCTGGCCTGGTCGTTGACCTTGCCGTCCCCGTTCGCCTTCAGGAGTTCCCTGTAGTACGGGCTTATCTTGAGCTTGGGCATCCCGTCCTCGTTGAGGGATATGAGGTACTCGTCCCCGACCTTGTGGATGAATATGTCGGGGACTATCGAGCGCGCCGAGTCAGAGCCGAACCCGGAGCCGGGGGTCGGGTTCAGGCACTTGCTTATGACCTTTACGGCCTCGTAGATATCATCTATGGTGACGCCTATGGACCTGGCTATCGCCTTGTAGTTCTTCCTGCCGAGCTTCTCGAGATGATTGGCTATTATCTCCTCGACGACGGTGTCCCTGACCGGGAGGGACCTTGCCTGTACAAGGAGGCACTCCCTTAAGTTCCTTGAACCCGCGCCTACGGGGTCGAACGACTGGATCGCGGACAGGACCCTGGAGACAAGCTCAGAGGCAGCCCCTGTCATCGACGATATCCCGCTTATGGCGGCCTTCTCGGCCTCGTCGTAGCTTAAAGAGTCGCCGTCGACGACCCTTAAGTACCCGTCCTCGTCGATATTGCCTATTATGAACTCCCCGACGCTCACCTCTGCTTCGGAGAGAGAGTTCATCCTGAGCTGCCACAGGAGGTGGTCGTGGAGGGTGGCGCCGGAAGAAGAGAGGTTGCCCATGAAGTCCTCCTCTTCCTCTTTCTGGTTGAAGTCGATCCCTCCGGGCCTGAAATCGTTCCTCTCCTCAAGGTATGCCTGCCAGTCCATCTCGGGTTTTTCAGGCTCCTTCACGGGCTCGACCCTCTGGGCGTCCGGGGCCGCGCTCTCGGCCAAATCCTCAAGGACCGGGTTGGCCTGGACCTCTTCCCTCACGAGTTCTTCCAGCTCAAGCCTTGACAGCTGCAGTAGCTTTATCGCAAGCTGCAACTGCGGCGTCATCACAAGGCTCTGGGTTAGCTTTAACTCCTGTTTAAGTTCATATCCCATCTTGGCTGCTTACCTCTCGGAATACACTTTCATTTTACAGCGGTCCGAAAACAGAGCCGTTTGAAGGCCCCTGAGGGTCCGGAAGTACGATAGCCGGGCTCCGGCGAATCAAACGCCGCGGAAGATCAAAGCCTGAACTTCTCGCCGAGGTAGACCTCCCTTACCTTCCTGCTCTCGAGGATCTCGGTGGGGGTGCCCGCCTTCAGGAGCTTCCCTCCGCCTATTATGTACGCCCTGTCGCAGATGCCGAGCGTGGCGCCGACATTGTGGTCGGTGACGAGGATGCCTATCCCCTTTTTCTTCAACTCCAGCATTATGTCCTGTATGTCTCCGACCGCTATCGGGTCTATGCCCGAAAACGGCTCGTCAAGGAGGAGAAACGACGGGGAGTTGACAAGCGCCCTTGCCACCTCCACCCTCCTTCTCTCTCCTCCCGAAAGCGAGTACGCCGTTATCTTGGATAGGTGAAGGACCCCGAGTTCCTCTAAAAGGCCCTTAAGCCGCGTGTCGAGCTCAGGGGCGGGTATGTCCTGGAACTCAAGGATGCTCCTTACATTCTCCTCCACCGTCAGTTTTCTGAATACCGACGGCTCCTGGGGCAGATAACTTATGCCGCGCCTCGCCCTCTCGAACATCGGCATCCCGGTTATGTTCTCGTCTCCGAGCGTGACAGCGCCCTCGTCAGGGCTGACAAGCCCGACGATCATGTAAAAAGTGGTGGTCTTTCCGGCCCCGTTGGGGCCCAGAAGCCCTACTATCTCTCCAGGCTCTATGTGGATGTTGACCCCGTCGACAACCCTTCTTTTCTTGAAGGATTTAACGAGGCCGTTTACAGCGAGTCTCTTCACTTGTTGCGTCCCCCGCGGTTTTACCGGCCTCAACGCATTTCTTCTCAGGCATTATGAGGGCGCGCACCCTGCCGCCGCCCCCGCTCTCCACCATGGCCCTGTCCTCGTCGATATAGACGGTGATCTTGTCGCCCTTTACGGTATCGGCGCACTGGACTACCTCCGGCTCTTCGGTAAGGACTATCGACCTGTTTTTCCGGTCGTATACGGCCTTGCCGGCCGTGGCGGTCTTGTCCTGCTGGAATATCCTTACATTGCCGTCCGCCACTATGTCCTTCACTTCGTTCTTGTCGTCGTAGTAGACATAAAGCTCATCGGAGCAGAGGGTGAAGTCCTCGACCACCACGACATTGCCCTTGAATACCACGACGCTTGCGCCCTTGTCGGCCTCCATCCTGTCGGAGGTAACGTTTATGGGCTTTCTGGGCGCCGCTTTGACAGGCGCGTCCTGGGCGAACGGGACGGCGGGCCGTAAAACGCCCATGATAAAAGCGGCCGCGATAACGGCCGGGAGCCTCTTCATCAATGTCATTATGCCCGGTCTGCCCCTGATTTAATTCTCACCGGAAGAGATGAGAAAACGGCCTCTTCATCAATATCATTATGCCCGGTCTGCCCCTGTAATATCGGTGTCTTAAAACACAGCGTGCACATCCTTAAGAAGCCTGAACCTCTCGCTTTCCATCTCGGCGACAAGCCCCAACCCGTCAACAGCCATGTCCTTTGAGGTGATCCTGACCCTCACCTCGCTTGTGACCATCTTCGTCTTCATCGAGTACTTGAGTGTCTCGGTGGCAAGCCTGTATCCTTTACTGAGCGATACTACTACCACATCCCCGTTTACCGTGACCTCTCCGGTCGATTCCCTGTAGTCACCCTCCCTGGAGGTTAGCAGATACTTCGTGCCATCACTGGAGTAAAAGGTCAGCCTTACCTTGTCGAGGACAAGGAGGTCTTCGTCCTTCGACCTCTTGGCGCTCTCGGCGTCAAGCTCCCACTCGACCCGGCCGCCCTTTGTGCCCGAATAGTGTACCTTGTCAATCTGTACGCCGAACTTCTTGTCCTCGGTCAATACGACTTTAAAAGTGTTTTTGGTCCGGTAGTGAATAAAGACCAGTACCGCCAGACCGGCTATGGACAGAGCGATAAAGCTTGAAAGGGATACCCTGAGTTTACGGTTCATGTCAGGTTATTTTTTCCATCTACAACCGCCTATTTATGAACCCTCGCGGGCTTGAAACCCCGTGGTCTTCAAAACATTAAAAATAAAAAAACTCAGAAATTACAGGGCATTATGCTTTAAAAAGACTTTCTTAGCAAGAATTATACCATCTGCAACCGGATGTGTAAAGTTTTTTCCCCTTATTTGAGGTAGTTCGCGAGTATTTCATCCCATTTGCCCTGGGTCTTCAATATCAGCTCGGCCACTTCCCTCGCCGCCCCCCTGCCCCCGGGCCTCACCGAGACGTAATCGACCCTCTCCCTGACCTCCTGAACCGCGTCCGAAACGGCCGCCGAGAAACCTGCCCTCTTTATTACGGGCAGGTCTATGATGTCGTCTCCGACATACGCTATCTCCGAGGCCTTAAGCCCGGTCTTTCGCTTTATATCCTCAAAGGCCTCAATCTTGTCTTTTCTCCCCTGATATACAAGCTCTATGCCGAGGTTTTTCCCCCTGTGCTCAACGACCCTGGACTCCCTTGCGGTTATGATGGCTGAGTTTATCCCGGCCCTCATGAGAAGCTTTATCCCGTGGCCGTCCTTGACATCGAACGCCTTGGTCTCTTTCCCGTCGTCGCCGTATATGATACGGCCGTCAGTCAAGACCCCGTCGACATCGAATATTACGAGCTTTATCCCCTTTATCTTCTCGGCAACGCCGTCTTTCAAGACCGCCATCAAGCCTCCGGACAATTTTTTTAGTTTTTAGCGTTCTCTAAACCCAAGGGTCTTTAAGCCCTGAAAGGGTTCATTTCAAAGAGGCCCCCTCAGCCGCGCCGGTCCTCCCCGCTAAAAGCTACGCACGCCGGCCCTCAAGGACGCCTTCATCTCCCCCGTCTTATCGAAGGATACGGGAAAGAGGAAGGCAAGGCACGAGCCCTGGTAAATCTTCTCAAAGCCGCCCTCGGAGAGAGAGACCGTGTGTACCGGGAACCGCCATAAGGTCACGGGGCTGGCGGCCTCGATCTTCAAGGCGACCCCGGTATGGGTGTCTATAAGCTCTACCGCTTTTAGCCCTTTAAGCTCTCCGGTTGAGCCGAGGCCAATCGGTTCTCCTTCAAACTCCGGGGTGAAGCAGTAGCGGCAAACAGGGCCCTCGCAGCACGGGAGCAGGAGGTTAATCTCGACACAGAACCTGATTTTATTATCGGCCTGAAAAGCGCCTTTATTGAGGTTTTTTATCAGGTAATCGACGCTGAAGGAGGCCCCTTCGGCCGTTATCTCCTTGTTTAAAACGGCCTCAGTGCCAGCAACACTTCCCTTATGCGTCATGGAGACCCCGTTCTTTTTTAACTCGCATGAGTAAGCGGCGGAGTGAAAATCGCCGAGGTTTTTGTAAGTATTGGAGTAAAACGAATCGACGGTCTCGCCTTCTCCGAGGAACCTGTCTATGAAGCTGACCCTTCTCTCGTTGTCGTATTTCAGGTACCTGGCAAGCCCCTCTTCCTTCACCTTTACCATGTCGTGGATGCTCCTGGCCGCTCCTCCGTGGACCGCGCCCCCGGTGTACTCAAGCTTGTGGTGATAGCCCTCGAACCAGCGCGTAAGGGTGTTGGAGAGGTTTACGGAGACGGGTTTGAAGTCGATCTCCAAGACCGAACCGCCGGAGGCCGGGCTTACGAAGAGGTTAAGCTCCCTTGTCCTCAAGACGGCCTCGTCGGCCCCGTCGGCGTCGAAATCCCCCGAGGCAGCGGTAGTGGTCCCGGGGAAAAACTCCGGGCCGCCCATCAAGTTCTCGGCCTCGATGATGTTTTTATACGCCGCGGTCCTCAGATGCGGCAGATACAGCCCCCCGAAGACCCCGTGCCAGTAGGCGTCGTTACTCTGGGCCCGGTAGAGGTGGTCTGTAGCCGCGGCCGTCGCAGTGTCCGGCCCGGAGCGTGCCTCAAGGGCCCTGCTTACCATAAGCATCCTCTTGTGCAGCCAGTTGGACTCCGGGTACTTTGAGAAAAAGTTCCTCCATGTGCCGCCGTGCAGGAACCGTCTGGCGGTCTC
>JACRCJ010000102.1 GCA_016219075.1 Deltaproteobacteria bacterium
AGCCTGGTTGTGAATGACGTGAAGCAGATACGTGATGCGCTATTGTATTTTTCAGCCGGGGCTGTTGCGGTAGCCGCCTTCGGGCTCTATCAGGTCGCAAACGCCACCGCGGGGCAGCGCCTGGCTGAATATTATTACCGTATCGCGCATCATGAGGAGAGTGTGCTTAACGCAAACACCCTGACCATACAGACAAGCATCGCGTCCACGATAATCCTGTGTTTCTTCCTGGATGAAAAGTCCGTGTTTAAGAAGTGGGGAGGCTATTTCCTTGCCTATGTTTTTTTGCTCGGCGTGACGTTTTTCACATTCTCCAAGGGCGGCTGGGCCGGCTTTGTTATAGGCACAGCGTCTTCGTTGATGCTGAACGCGAAAAGGATAGGCTTCATGAGATTGGCGGCTTCGTCTCTGGCCTTCGCCGCCGCCGTGTTCCTTGCGCTCAGCAATATCCCATTTCTCGAAAAGATCCCCGAGGCTGTAGTACACCGCCTTTCCGAAGGACAGATGACAGGGAGCCTTCAGAGGATAGACTACTTTGAGGACGTATTCAGGCTGCTTTTCATGGAGCCGCCGGTCGTGCTGTTTACCGGGGCCGGTTTTAAGAATTACATATATATGTTCCATGAAAAGCACCAGTTTTTTGCGCCCGGGGACAACTCACATAATCTGCTCTCATATCTTATCTTCGGTTCGGGGTTTTCAGGCGCCGTCCTGATCTGCGCCCTTTTCGGTTCGATGTTCCGGGCGGCTTTCAAATGCAGGAGGGCCCTTCAAAGGCTTGACGGGTACAACGGGTCAAGGACCCTGCATATAAACATGTTCATCTCCTGGCTGTCAGTGTCGGTCTGGTTTTCTTTCATATCCGCATACCCGATCTTTCATCATACATTTTGGATATTCGCCGGGGTGGCGGGCAGATTTATCTACGACGTGGCGAAGGGTAAAAAGGGCATCGACGATCCCGGCCCTGCCGTAACATCCGGTTCCATGGCGGGGCTGGACTTAACGGGCATAAGGCGACCCGGACGGAACTGACCCGCTAAGAGGGTTTTTTATACGGAAAAATGAAGATAGCCTATTTTTCAAACGGGGAGACCATCCATGACCAGAGGTTTTTTGACAGGTTCGAAGGCTCCGGCTGTGAGCTGCACATAATATCGTTCCAGAGCGGGCTTCTTGAGGCGAGGAGGAGAAACATGCTTCCTGAGCTAAGGGGCGCGCACCTGTACAATCTGCCTCTGGACAGGTTCGCGGGAGTGTCGTTCCTCGATAAATTACTGAATACGGTCAAGGGTGTTTTTTATTCACGGCGGGTAGTGCGCAATATCAGGCCTGACATCGTCATGGCCTGCCACATCATAGACAAATACGGATTCATTGCCGCGTTGACGAAAGCCCGCCCGCTGGTCCTGTTACCGGGCGGGACAGACGTGCAGATAACGTCGAAGACATCGAGGCTGCGCAGGCTTTTTATCAAATATGCCGTAAGGAGATCAGGGGTCATACTCGCGGACGCTGAGATCATCAAAAAGGAGTTGCTGGACCTTGTCCCTGGATATCCTGGGGACAAGATAAAGGTGACGCTTCTGCCCGGAGTGGATCTGGATAAGTTCAACCCCTCTGTCCCAAAGGTGGAAATAACGAAAGAGCTGGGCTGGGAAAACAAGAAGATACTCATCATGACGAGGTCGATGATAGACCGGGTTTACGGGATCGAATGTTTCCTTGAGGCTCTCGTCCGGGTGACAAGGGAGTTCCCCGATGTCAGGGTGATATTTTGTGGCGATGGCCCTTACAGGCAGAGCCATATGGAGTTTTTGAAAAGGAATAAGATTAACGAATACGCCTATTTCGCCGGGCACGTCGAGAACGGCAGCCTCGCGGCCTTCCTCAATGCCGCCGACATATACGTTTCGAGCTCGCTTAGCGATGGGACGCCTCTGTCGCTCCTTGAGGCCATGGCCTGCAGGCTCCCCGTCGTCGTAACCGACGTCCCTGCAGTGATGGAGTGGGTAAAAGACGGCTATAACGGATATGTCGTGCCGAGGAAAGACCCTGAAGCCCTGGCCGGAAAGATAATCGCGCTGCTGCGAAATGACGGACTTCGCGAGGCGATGGCCAGGGAGAACCACAGGATAGCCCGCGAGCGGATAGATATAGAAAGGAACTTTGAAAAATTGATGCAGACACTCTACGAAACTCTGAACGAACACAGAAAAGAAAGAGGGATATGAAGATAGCGCTTGCAAATCCGGTAGAGTCGAATAACAGGCAGGGAAACGTCGTAGGATATCCCAACATGGGATTATTGTCGCTCATAAGCTATGTCCGCGAAAAGACGAAGGGTGACGAGGTGCAGATCGAATACATCGAGACCATGCCCATGGACAGGCATATCCGCATGGTCGAGAAGATCAAGCCGGATATCTACGGCATCTCCTTCGCCTCCCATACGCTGACGTACAAGAAAAACCCGTACGCGCTCATAAACGAGATCAAGAGCAGGTTCCCTGGTCTGCCCGTCATCTGCGGGGGAACGCATCCGACGGCCATGCCCGAGGACGTCCTCGAAAGGTCAAGAGCCGACATTGTGTGCATAGGAGAGGGCGAGGAGACGTTCCTTGAGCTTATAGCCTATTTCCAGGGCGGTATCCGCTCGCTCAGCGAAATAAAAGGGATAGCCTACCGTGGTGAAAACGGCGAGTTCATAAGGACTGCGAAAAGGAAGTTCTGCGACATAAATTCTCTTCCCATGCCCGCGTGGGACATAATCGACCTGAACAACTATTCGGGGCCTCACCTCAGGAAGACCGGCGGCTACGCCACCTGCGTGCTTTCGAGCAGGGGGTGCCCCTTCAACTGCGTTTACTGCTCGAACCCTATCTGGAGGACGGACAAGCCATGGTTCAGGATGAAAGACCCGAAGTTTGTCGTAAAGGAGATAGGCTATCTGTACGACAGGGGGGTGCGCGAGATATACATCCGCGCCGACGAGCTGAACCCTAACGTCGGATGGTGCCTGAAGCTGTGCAGCGAAATAAAAAAGGCGGGCTGGAAAGACCTCTACTTCCAGTGCAACCTCAGGGTGGACGCAATAAATGATGAGCTCGCCTCAGCGCTTGCGGATATAAACTGTTGGCTCGTATATCTGGGCATAGAGAGCGTGAACCAGCGGGTGATAGACGGCATCGACAAGCGGTTCAAGGTCGAAAAGGTCCCCGAGGTCTGCAAGGTCCTAAAGAAATACGGCATTCAGATATTCGGGTACATGATGCTCTATCAGGTCTGGGAGGAGAACAAAGAGCTTAGGTGGGAGACCCCCAGCGAGGTCGATAATACGATAAGGACGACATGGAGGCTTTCAAGGGCGAATCTGCTCGATTATATCTCCTGGCAATTCGCTACCCCTATGCCGGGGGCGCGCCTGTGGGACATCGCCGTCAGGCACAACCTGATGAAAAAGGAGATGAAGGGCGTGTGGGACATAAACATGCGCATCCCCGGCGTAAGCGAAAGGAGAATGACCCGGCAGCGCCTCCTCGGGTTTTTGATGCAGGGCTATTTCGCGGCGCGCAAGGGACGCATAAACTGGCGTATGTGGAAGAGGATACTCAGAAAGATGTCATATGTAGTGAGATCGCTGGGGTAATCGTGGGCTTTAATAAACCTTTTTACAGGTTTTTGAAAACAAATGTCGTTGCGAGCGCAGCGACATTTTTTGCAGGACAGCAAAAAATGAATGCGGAGCATTATGCGAGGCAGCCCGTGGGGGCGAGCCACAGGATGGGGCGAGATAACCGATCTCGTCCCAGGTAAATTCACTTGGAGAGTTGGTTCGTTGCAAAAATAGTGACGAAAAACCGCTTTTTCAGCAACCTGCTGAAATAATCAGGGTGGTAAACATGAGAGTATCTTTGTTTGACGCGGGCCAGGGGCCGCAAAGCTTCAAGACCTTTGGAAAGTCATATTGGACCTCCATACCCCATTACGGCCTGTGCGCCCTGTCCGCGTCCGCGAAGGCCGCCGGACACACGGTTTCGCTGGTGGACATACGGCAGGTATCGGACTATGGCGAGCTGGAGGGCGCCATAGAAAGGCAAGACCCCGAAGTGGTCGGATTGAGCATGCGTACTTGCGACGAGCTATTCCTCTCAGACATTGCAGAGCGTATAAAAAAGATCAACCCAAAGGCCGCCGTCATAGTCGGAGGGGTACACGTCGGGATAGCCTGGGATAGGCTCCAGAAAGACAAAAATTATGATTACCTGGTCGCGGGCGAAGGGGAGGGGACGTTCCCAAAGCTTCTCTCCTATCTAAGCCACGGGGATAAAAGAGGGCTGAATTTCCTGAGCGAGAAGGTCATAAGGGGGGAGCCTATGGACATGGACTCTTTGCCTTTCATCGACAGGGAGCTCTATCCGTTTGCCGAATGTGTCAGGCACCCCAATTACCCGGGGATACTGCCCGCCCCCATGATAACTATGATATCGAGCCGCGGATGCCCTTACGGCTGCAAGTACTGCGCCCCGTCCGAGAGGTCGAGTGACGACGCGCTTTTCGGCAGAAAATTGAAGTACGCCTCGGTGGACAGGGTGATGGAAGAGCTGAAGTACCTCAGGGATAAATATAATTTCAGGTCCATAAAGTTCTATGATTACACATTCACGATAAACAGGAGCTGGGTCCAGGAATTCTGCAGGAAGTACAGGGATAACGGCTTCGACCAGAAGTTCGCCATACAGACGCGCGCCGACCTGATCGTCAAAAACCAGGACCTGATACGCGATCTGAGCGCGGCTGGGCTCAAGATAGCGATAGTAGGCTATGAATCGGGCAGCGACAAGGTGCTCGAATCGCTTGGAAAGAAGATCACGACCGAGCAGAACCTCGCGGCCGCTGAAATCCTGAGGAAGCATAAGGTCATCAACGTGGCCAACTTCATGCTCGGTACCCCTTTCGAGAGCAGGAATGACGTGGACCTGACGGTCAGGCACGCGCGCAAGATGAAGCCTGACATCGTATCCGTCTCCTTCTACACGCCCATCGAAGGGACAGCCTTATACGACTATATAGCTGAGCACGGTCTTTCTCTGGTGAAGTCCGCCAACGATCTGTACACCTATGCTCCGGATTTCAGGAGGATCAAGGGGATCGACTACAATTATCTCAGAAAGGCCTCGATAAAGATGCTCTCAAGCAGGATCCCGGTGCCTTTTCTGGGCTATCTCGCATTCCTGCTGTACGCAAAGACAAAAAAGCATGTTGTCTTAAGGGAATACCTTACCTGGGTGTATACAAAATATGTCAATTCCATGAGCGGAAGATGAATTCGACCTTTCGCAAAAACGGGCTTTGACGGATGGGAAAGATAAGACTCCTCCATGTGGTCCCCTCTTTAAACAAAGGCGGGCAGGAAAAGCAGCTTTTCGAGCTTGTAAGAAGGCTTGACAAGCGGCGCTACGACATCATGGTGGTAAGCCTCTCGGACGGCTGCTTCTGGACAAAAGAGATATCGAGATATGCCAGGTGCGTGGAGATCGAAAGGAAAGGGCGTGTGGAGCTGAAAAGGCTTGTGAGGCTCGTAAGGCTCATGAGGGAGTTCGGCCCCGACATCGTCCAGTGTTGGAGCTATTCCGCCATAGCCTACGGCATAAGCGGCGCGCTTGCAAGCTCAGTGCCGATAAAGATCATAACGGTCAGGGGAAAGGAGAGGTGCAAAAACGCAGCGATATACCTTGCGAACAATGCCTTTTACAGGTTAAGCGACCTTGTCATATACAACTCCACCGAAGCCTTGAACTACGAAAGGACCCTCTACCGGCTGCCCGAGCGTAAATCAAAGGTCATCCTTAACGGGGTCGATACCGGTGAGTTCAGCCCCGTACGTCCCGAAGACAGGTCCAGCGTGCTGGGCATCCGCATCCCTGAAAACTACAAGGTGATAGGCACAGCAGCGAGCCTTACCAAGAGAAAAAATCTTACAATGTTTTTTGACTGCGCTCACGAGATGCTTAAAATTGACGCTGGCTTCGTCTTCGTCCTCGCGGGCGAAGGGGAGCTGGAAAAAGAGTTGAAAGGCTATGCCAGGTCTCTGGGCATTGATGGCTCGGTCCACTTCGCCGGGCGCCGTAATGACATACCCAGCCTGCTTGGGTGCTTTGATGCCTTCTGGCTGACCTCAAAGGAAGAGGGTACGCCGAACTCGATCCTGGAGGCGATGGCCGCCGGGGTGCCGGTGGTCGCTACAGACGTCGGCGGGAACCGGGAGATAATCGAGCACCCTATAAACGGCTACCTTGTCACTTTAAACGATGTGAAGCGTATGGCTGGTCTTACGATGAAGGTTTTAGGAAACAGGCCGGAAAGGGAAAGGGTCGTAGAGAACGCCTTGGAGACGGTACGCATGAAGTTCGACATGAGAAGGATGGTCGAGGATTATGACAACGCCTATCGAGCCTTTTACGAGGTAAATGCGTGCGGGTCTCGGTAGGGGTGCGTGTCTCATCTTGTTTGAAAAATGCCTTCCTTGCCCTGGCCTTTGTACTATCGGCCTGGGCCTGTTGTTCAGCCGACGCAGATATCCCTGTCGGCAGTTCCGCGTACGATGATTTCGAGCTGCTTGAGCTTAAAGGCCTTCTCAAAAGCGGGATGCTTTCCACCAGACCCTTTAGCCGCTCCGAAGGAGCAAGGCTTTTAAAAGAAGCGATGGAAGGCTGGGACAAGCTGCCTGAAGAGGAAAAGGCCCGCAAGCGGGCCGAAAAGACTATAAAAAGACTCTCAAGGGAGTTTGGCCTGCAAGCAAGACCCGATGGGGCCTATCTGAAACCGGCGGGGCGGCCTTACTCAAAAATGGTCTACTCAGACGGAGCGCCGTATTTTCTGAGCGTAAACAATAACGGTGATTTGTACACCGATGGCTTTAACTTCAGGGCGGGCTTTTCAACGGAGGCCGGTTTTTCCGGCCTCTCACTGGTATTAGGCCCCGAGTACAGGGCCGATTCCGACGGCTCCAGGCTGGAGTTTGTCTACGGATACGCGATGCTCAGGTTTGCCGGGATTGAGCTGATGGCCGGAAAGGAGCCTATGTGGTGGGGGCCGGGCTACCACGGAGCCTTGCTCCTTACCAATAACGCCAAGCCATTAGACATGATAAGGCTCACCTCCAGCCATCCCTTCCTGCTCCCGTGGATATTCGAGTGGTTCGGCCCTCTAAAGCCTACCTTCTTTCTTGCCAGACTTGAAAAGGAAAGGGATTTCCCAAGGGCCAATCTTCTCGGCATGAGGCTTGATTTCAAGCCTACGCCGAGGTTCCGCTTCGGCCTAAACAGGGTGTTCATGTTCGGGGGGGAAGGGCGTAAAAGCCTGGGCGTCTCCGACTGGTTCAAGGTCTTTATCGCTTCAGACAGCGCCGAGCACTCGGACTCTTCGACAAACGGCAACCAGATAGTTTCGCTGGACGCCTCATATGTTTATGTGAACGAGTGGAGCCTTCTTCCCTTTTCCGGGATCAAGGTCTACACCGAATGGGGGGCCGAGGACTCCTCCGGAGATACGAAGACCCCGACCGGGCGGGCGAACATCTACGGGGCGTATGTCGACGAGCCTTTTTGGCTTGCAAATACCGATCTACGGGTTGAGTGGGCAAATACGGCCAGAAACGCCAGGTACGGCCCCCTGTGGTACAGCCACGTCGTATACAACTCCGGCTACACGCACGAGGGCAGAATCATAGGACATCATATGGGAACCGATGCGCGCAACCTCTTCGCAAGGGCCCAGCTCCGCCTTGAGGATGCGGTCATTGGGCTGGAGTACGACGTGGAAAGGTCCGGCATCCACGGGGCTTCAGAGGCCAAAAAGAGGTGGGTGGGGCTGGACCTGGCATACATCTATAAGAGAGCGACGCTGAAAACCGGCCTTGGCCTCACAGACCAGATCAACGGTACATCCGCCGAAGGCCCTACAGGATGGGCCAGCATCACTTTTGATTTTTGAAAACGTAAGGGGCTGCGTGAGATAAAAAAAGGGGTTGGGGTTGGCAAGCCAACCCTTTTTTTATTTAAGGAGATTAAAGGTTTATAAAGCGATCAGCCAGTATCTCTGGTTCTTTGTCTTTGGCCAAACCGCTACGAGAAACGCAGTTTTTTTCTAATCTGGAGACGGTTTCTAAGAAAATAATGGATTTCATTGACTCTACAAGTTATTCTTAACGGCTGAGTCCGGTCTTATGGAATGTTTATCCATAGAGGTAGTATAAAAAGGTGTGTAAATAAGTAGAAGGCGGTGTATCCTTCTGGTTCTGCCAAGAACCGGGCTTATAGGCCCAAAGAAAGGAGTACAACCGCCGTGAGCAAGTACACCATTGAAAGCACATGAAGACGACATTGCGATAACTACGGCTATCATTAACATGGCCCACAAGCCTCGATATCGAAGTCATAGCTGAAGGCGTGGAGACCATGGAGCAGTTCGAACTGCTCAAGAAGCTTGGGTGTGACAACGTTCAGGGGTACCTGTTCATGAAGCCCGCCAGCGCGCAGGAAGCCGAGGAGTTCATTGAAAGATGAAAGCCATCGGAGATGATGAATTCCATGATGAGCTGCATGACTGACTGAGACCAGCTTGTTTAGGAGTTGAGCGTAAGCGAAACCCAATGGCTCGATACTTCTTACTGAAATCTGCAAACCTTAAATTTTTTGCAACAGTCCAACTAAAAAGGGGCTACGCAAATCGCGTAACCCCTTGATTTTACTGGTGGAGCAGAGGGGGATCGAACCCCTGACCTCAAGACTGCCAGTATGAAACAGCGAAAAACCATAACCCCTTGATTCTGGTCTGACTTTCCGGTTTTGACTTAAAAATCAAGGGGTTAATTGTTGTCTCTTAATTCCCTCTGTTTCCCTTGAGTCCCGCTATTCCCCCCTGTCTGCAACAATTTTGCAACAGTGCGTCAGCCTTCCCATCGGTTATAGCTCCATAACCGGTCGGATGATTCCTTGAACAGGTATGCCGTATTAAGACGCCTGTTGCCACCAGCTTCTTCAAAGCCTATCTGCCACCCGGTTCGATAACAGTGTATATTTTTGTCCCTTTATAAAAGAACGGTCTTTACTATCAACCCTATAGATAAAATTTGACAATTTTCCTATATCTGCTATTGTTGATTAACAAGAGCAAGAAAATAAATTGCTTCACAAAGTCTTTTCGGTTTAGAGTACGTACTTGTTTTATCAGTGTGACCTTTGCCATTTTCTAAAAATGGACGCACTCTAGAAATTCAACCGGTAAAAAGGCCCACTTCATGAACCGAAGCGGGCCTTTCGTTTTTTATAATGCTTTTGAACATATCCTGTTGAGAGGGTTTACCGTTTAATTTATTCTGTTCAGATTTGCATTAGACGCTACCCACTGAGTTGATCGGCGCCAAGAATATAAAGATCATCAACCCATCTTGTTTTTCTCCTGCGGTTTCTCTCTCAAAAAATCAACGGACAGCCGCTGCGGCATAAATAACCTTGTATTAAGAGATATCGTGGAAAAGATCAAGCCGCCCTTTACGCCGAGCCAGGAACTGAAGGCTCTGATTAAAGGCCTTGGCGTCGGCATTGTCATAATCGATAAGAATATGAAGGTCCTTTGGGC
>JACRCJ010000107.1 GCA_016219075.1 Deltaproteobacteria bacterium
AACCTTGGGGTTTTTAAGACCGGGGATGGTTCATTTCGCCGAAGCATGGCCGGCACGGGAGGGGGCCGCCGGGCAGGGCTTGCCGGGAGGTCATGTGTCATTTACATCAGGTACATCAAGGTCCTGGAGTTTTTTGCGCAGCGTCAGCCTTGAGATGCCGAGTATCTTTGAGGCGGCTGATTTGTTGCCGTTGACCGTCGCAAGGACCCTTTTTATGTGTTCCCTTTCGACCTCTTTGAGCGTCATATCCGCTGAAGGGTCTACCACCGGCGTCTGCGCCAAGGATGTCCTCAACAGCTCTTCCGGAAGGTGGGCGGGCAGGATGTCATCGCTGCCGGAGAGTATGGTAGCCCTTTCCATGGCGTTTTTGACCTCTCTGACATTGCCGGGCCAGTCGTACCCCATAAGTATGGGGAGGCAATCCGGCGAAAGCTTCTTTACCACGCCAAGGGAACTCTCGTAAGTCGTTATGAAGTAACGGGCCAGCGGCAGGATGTCATCCTTCCTCTCCCTCAGCGGCGGTAAGTTTATTACCATGACCTTGAGCCTGTAGTAGAGGTCTTCCCTGAAGCGGCTTTCACTGACAAGCGTTTCAAGGTCCCTGTTGGTGGCGGCTATGACCCTCAAGTCGATCTTTATGTCCTTCGTGCCGCCGATCTTCCTGAATGTCCTGCTCTCGAGGAACTTAAGGAGCTTGGGCTGCATCCTCATATCCATGTCGCCGATCTCATCGAGAAAGACGGTGCCCCCGTCGGCAAGCTCAAAGAGCCCCTTTTTGGTCTGTTTGGCGTCGGTGAAGGCGCCCTTTTCGTACCCGAACATCTCGGTTTCAAGGAGCGTGTCGGGTATGGCGCTGCAGTTTATCTCGATAAAAGGGTGGGTCCTTCTGTTGCTGGCGAAGTGAATAGCGTTGGCCACAAGCCCCTTGCCCGTCCCGGTCTCTCCCTGTATGAGGACCGAGGTGTTCGATGTCTGGGCCACCGTGCGGACCATCTCCTCGACCTCCTTGAAGGACTTGCTCGCGCTTATCATCCTCAGGTCGGCCCTCTCCTCCTGAGCGTGAGCCATCGATTCGCTCCTGAGCTTCCTGGCCCCTCTCTCCTCGGTCCTCCTTTTACGCTCCAGGGCGAAGCGTATCGCCCTGACGAGCATGTGCGAGTCCGCCTGGCCTTTTACAAGGTAGTCCTGGGCGCCGGCCCTCACGGCCTTCGCCGCCATGGTCTCGTCGTCAAGGCCCGTAAGGACGACTACGGGAGTGGAGGGCGCGGTCTCATAAACCTTGAGAAAGGTATCCATCCCGCTCGTCTCAGGAAGCGTCAGGTCGAGAAGTATGATGTCGTAGTTTGCCGAGGCGGCCTCCTTGACGGCTTGCTTCAGGGTCCGCGCCTCAGTGATGTTGAAAAGGGCTCCGGCGCCGGAATCCGTCAGGGTCTCGCGGATAAGCCGGGCGTCGGCAGGGTTGTCGTCGACGAGCAGGATGTTCAAGGCTTCTATCTTCATGGCGTCTTCGAAAAACTCCCTTTGAGGGTTGAAAGTCCGCGGCGAATAAATATTGCGCGGCGTTTGAACCAGCGAAACCTGTATGACCGCGCGGTTTTTGAAGAATATGCCTACACACCCCTGTAAATCCCGGCTTGCGGGGGCGTCTTCTGCCGGTCAGGCGTTTATTCTCTCTTAGGGTCTAATACCCCTTTAGCTTGGTATGCTTTACAAAAGGCCTTTTTGCGCGCTGGCGCGCGCCTCGGGGCTATTGCTCTTCGCTTGCAAGCTCGTTCGCAATAAATCATGTAATTCCCTGTAGCTTGCTGCAGGGTTTCCATATAAGACCCTCCCCCTTGGATGGGGGAGGGTAGGGAGGGGGTGAAAAAAGTTTTCACCCTCCCCTCAGTCCCCTCCCATCGAGGGAGGGGAAGTTTCAGGAGATACCCCGGAGAAAAGCTGCGGGGAGGTTCATTTTTAACTTGAAAACCCCGGGGGCTTTAACCGGGGAGGGTTCATTTGGGCGGCAACTTCACGACCGTAAGCCAGAAGTCCTCCACGGCCTCGACTATCTTTATGAACTGTTCGAGGTCAACGGGCTTTTTCACATACGCGTTTACATGGAGGTCGTACGCGGTCATTATGTCCCTTTCGTCGTCCGAGGTGGTCAGTATCACCACGGGTATCCTCTTGAGCTCGGAGTCCGCCTTTATCTCGGCGAGGACTTCGCGGCCGTTTTTCTTCGGCAGGTTCAGGTCCAGAAGTATCAGGTCCGGCCTCGGTGCTTCCGAGTGCCTGCCTTCGCGGCGCAGAAACACCATCGCGTCCTCTCCGTCCACCGCCACATGCATGCGGTTACGGACCTTCGCGTCCTTGAACGCCTCCTTCGTGAGGCGCACGTCCGACGGGTTGTCCTCTATCATCAGGATTTCGATCGGTAGTCCGTTAGTTTTTGGCATACTTCACCTCTTTTCTGTCGGGTATATTAAAATAAAATGTCGAGCCTTCGCCCGGCTTTGACTCAACCCAGATGCGCCCGCCGTGGTTCTCTATGATCTTTTTGCAGATCGAGAGGCCTATGCCCGTGCCGGGGTACTCGGTCTTGCCGTGCAGGCGCTGGAATATCTCGAAGATACGGTCGTGGTGCCTCGGTTCTATGCCTATGCCGTTGTCCGAGACCGAGAACTGCCATGAGTTCGCCAGCCGTTCCGCCGCGATGCGGACCTGAGGGGGCTTTTCGCCTCTGTATTTCATGGCGTTGCCGATAAGGTTCATAAAGACATTGGATATCTGGCTGTTGGCCTCTATCTTCGGGAGGCGCTCGTAAGTTATCGCCGCCCCGCTCTCCTCTATCGAGGCCTTGAGGTTTGTGAGCGCCGAGCGCACGGCCTCCCCGGTGTCTATGGTCCTGAACTCCTTCCTGCGGCCGATCCTGGAGTAGGAGAGAAGGTCGTTTATAAGCCTCTGCATGCGCGAGGCCCCGTCCACGGCGTACTCTATGAACTCGTCTGCGTCGCTGTCGAGCCTTCCCTTGTAGCGGCGCGAAAGCAGCTGCATGTACCCCGCCACTATTCTAAGCGGCTCCTGAAGGTCGTGCGAAGCCGAGTATGTGAACGCCTCGAGCTCCCTGTTTACGGCCTTCAGTTCGGCGGTCCTTGCCTCCACGAGCTCCTCGAGGTGGTCGCGGTACTCGCTGAGCTCGTCATCCATCTTTTTCCTCTCGGTTATGTCCTGCACGGCCCCGACCATCCTCACGGCCTCTCCGGAGGCGTTGCGGGTCACGTCGCCCTGCCCCCGCACGGTCTTTATGGAACCGTCCGGGAGCACTATGCGGTGGTTTATGAGGTACGGCTTTTTCTTGTGAATGGCGTCGTTCACGGCATCGACCACGGATTTTCTGTCCCCGGGGTGTACGGTGTTAAGAAAGGCTTCGTAGGTGGCGCCGAAGCGGTCTTTCCTGAGGCCGAATATCTCGTATATCACGTCCGACCACGCAAGGGTGTTGTTCACTATATCCCACTCCCAGCTTCCCAGGTGAGCGATATGCTGGGCTTTATTCAGAAGCGCCTCGCTTTTCTTCAATGCCTCCTCCGCAGTCTTTCTCTTCTTCTCAGCTTCCGCCGAATCCATGGCGAAGGAGATGTCAGCCGAAAGCGAGTTTAAAAGGCCTATCAGCGACTCGTCGAAGAAGCCCGGCTCGGCGGCGTGTAAGGAAAGGGCCCCGACCGCCCGGCCTCCCAGAAAAAGCGGAAACGCGGCAGATGACCGGTACCCGCGCTTAAGCGCCGCTTCTCTCCATACCGCTACATCGGGGTCGTGCTCGATATCAGAGCATACGAAGTACCTCCCCTCGCGCAGAGCGGTCCCCATCGGCCCTCTCCCTTCCGGCAGTTCCGCCGCCGCGGATATCCGTATGTTTTCCAGATACCCCTCCTCAACCCCCCAGTACGCAACCGGTCTTATGAGTTGGGTCTCCGGGTCCTTCATCCCGACCCAGGCCATAAGGAACCGGCCTTCCTCGACGCATATCCTGCATGCCTCCCGGAAAAGGGTCTCAGGCTCCCTTGTGCGGACGATCGCCTCGTCGACCTTGCTCAATACAGAATAGAGCCTGTTAGAGCGCGTGGCCTTCTCTTCGGCCTCTCTCCTCACGAGTATCTCGTGTCTGAGGCTCAAGTTGGCCGCCTCAAGGTCTTTTCCCTTGAGCCTGGCGGCCTGGGCGAAGTGGACCGCCGAGACAATAACGAAGGTCCAGACAAACCCCAGGGCAAGGGCGGCCCCAGGCAGTATTGAGCGGGTCCTTGAAAGATACGCCGGGTTTAGCCCCATGCGCACGCGCCATGTAACGCCGTAAAGCGGCAGATCCAGTTCGTCCGCGAACTCCGCGGCGCCGGGCGACCCGGGGTGGTTGGCGTACAGGATATCCTCTCCGTCGAGGACCCCGATGGCGTAGTCATCCATCTCGAGGGGACGCATCACGAGAAGCACGGTGTCAAACAACTCCCTGCTTTTAAACGCCGCCGCGATGAAGCCCTTAAGCCCGTCTTTTGAGTAAAGCGGAAGGCAGGCGTAAAACCCCTTTTCCCCGGACGGCAGGTCTGCCGGGTGTGAGATAGCGGGCTTGCCGGACTCTTTCGCCTTCAGAAAGGCCGCGGTCTTTACGGGGTCCGCTGACGGACCGGATTCGGCCCTTGCGTTGCCGCGCCCTGCGGGCACTCTCCAGCGGGCGCGCAGGTCCGTACCCACCAGTTCGATCGACTCTATACTGGGGTAGTCGTTGATGTAGTTCTTCGCGTCATACTCCCAGTCGGCCTTCGAAAGCTTGCCGCTGTACTCCCACCTTCTGCCCATCCTCCCGAGAGCCGCCACTCTGAAGAGTACATGGTCGGATATGTCGTCTTTAAAGGCGGCTGTTTTCGCCTCTACATCGCGCTTTAAACTCTGCCGCTCCCACGAGACGAGCCTCTGCCAGAGTATAAGGGTAACGGCTATCGAGACTATGGCGATGATAACGGGTAAGTAGCGGTTAGGTCTCATTTTACTGAAGAACTTTCCCTTTTGCTGAGGCGCCGAGTTGAACATCCGCCGGAGATACGGCCCGGGGACCGTTCCCGCAATTGTCGGAAGGCTTAAAGAAATCAAAGAGCTGGGAGATATATGTAACAGATAGAATACTATGGATATGCGGAAAAAGCAAGGTTCTGAGGTAAGTTTCTTACCACAGAGGGGTGAGGGTGCTGGCGTACGGGTGCTTGCGTACGGCGGGTTAAAAGCCGAACCCCCAAGAAACACACGCCACGCGGAAAAAGCCCTTTGCAGGAGAGCATCTTGCTTTGTTTTTGTATTTAACAATACCAAGGGGCATTGCGGAGAGAGCCTAAAGGAAAGCGAGCGAACAAGCTTCTGTATTTATTG
>JACRCJ010000106.1 GCA_016219075.1 Deltaproteobacteria bacterium
GAGCTCGCCGACGAGGGCCACCCTGTCGCCCTCTTTAAACTCCTTGGAGAGCTTCTCCCCGAGTTCTTCGGTCTCTTCGGGAGAGGTGGTCCTGAATACCATTGGTCCCGGCATCAGGCCTCTTTCGAGCGGGTCAGTACGGAATTCAAGGCCTCCGGTATTGCCCCCAGGAGGTCAGTGGCTATCATGCCTTTGTCTCTCCCCTTTTCCCGGAGGATATCGGCGGCAAGTCCGTGTATATAGACCCCTGAGACCGCCGAGTCAAACGCACTGTACCCTTGAGCCATTAGTCCGCCTATCATCCCGGCAAGGACATCGCCGGTGCCTGCGGTCGACAAGGCCGGGTTTCCCGTGGGGTTTATGAAGACCCCGCCGGGGGAGGCCACGACCGTGGACGCGCCTTTAAGGACTACCGTTACGCCGGTGGCCTTTACAAGCCTTTCGGCCGAGGCGATTCTATCGGCCTGGATTTCCGTTGGGCTTGATCCAAGTAGTCTGGCGGCCTCTCCCGGGTGAGGGGTTAAAACCACCGGGGCCTTCGATCTTTTAAGTATGGAGGCCCTGCCCTCAAGCGAGCTCAAGGCCCCGCCGTCTATAAGTAACGGTATTTTAATATCTTTTACGACCATCTCAATGAGCCTGCGGACCTCATCAGAAGGCGTGAAGCCCGGGCCTATGACAAGGGCCGCCTTACCCTTGAGCGCCTCTTTTAACTTTGTGAACGAGACCTCTCCGAGAGTCTTTTTGGGCCCCTCCGGAAGGCCTATGGTCATAACCTCCACGGCCTTCTTCTCAAGCGCCGTCCTGAGGCCTTCGGGCACCCCGACGGTAACGAGCCCGGCCCCGGCCCTCATCGCGCCCATCCCCGCCATGTAAGCCGCCCCGGTCATGCCCGGAGAGCCCGCGACCACCAGAAGATGGCCGTAGCTCCCCTTGTGGGAGACGGCCTTCCGTGGTTTCAATACCTTCCTCAGATACTCCGCCGTAATGAGGTTCCACCTTATCACAGCGTCCTCGACGAGCTCTTTAGGACACCCGATGTCCACGACCTCTATACGGCCGCAATAACCTCTGCCCGGATATAGATAGAGGCCGAGCTTCGGCGCGTACAGCGTCACCGTGAGGCCGGCCTTGACGGCTGTGCCGAGGACCGCTCCGGTTGTAGCGTCTATCCCCGATGGGATGTCTACTGAGACGACCTTTTTGCCGAGGGCGTTTATAAAGTCTATGACCCCTGCGTAATAGCCCTCTACAGGGGCCGAAAGCCCGGTGCCGAATATCGCGTCGACTATAACTGCAGAGTGGGTCAATAATGATGAGCGCTTTTTAAGGTCCGCCACGCTCCGTACCGTAAAGACCTCGCCATTCATCTTCACCCATGCGCGGGCGTTAACAAGTGCGTCTCCCTTCAACTCATCGGGTCTTGACAGGGCCACGACGGTTGCGTCCACGCCCGAGTTCTTTAGATGCCTCGCGGCCACGAACCCGTCGCCTCCGTTGTTGCCCTTGCCGGCGATTATGACCACCCGCTTGAGATTGCCCGTGGAGCCGGCCAACTCCCTTTTTACGGCCTCGGCCACGCCTCTTCCGGCGTTCTCCATCAGCACAAGGCCCTTTATCCCGTACCTGCGTCCGGCGATTCTATCGACAGAGCGGATAGTACGGGCGTCCATAAGCTTCATTCGGTCTTCTCCACGACAGTCTCGGCCATGCTTATATCCCCGTCGTGCGTGATGGAGACATTGACCCTGAAACTCTCCGAAAGCCCCGCCGCCACGACCGACGGCCTGCCTTCGGCGTCCCTCTTTATCTCGATCTTCCTAAAGTCAAACCTTCTGCCCATGGCCTTGATGAAGCTTATCTTGGCTGCGAAACGGGCTGCGAGGCAGACCTCTGGGGCCTTTTTCTTAAGACAGTAGTCGAGCTCGGCCCTGGTGAAGAGCCTGTCGAGAAATCTTTGGCCGCGCCGCTCCATGGCGGATTTGAACCTGGAGACATCCACGGCGTCTATCCCTATCCCGTGTATCATCAGATGAGACCTCTCAGCGGCGAATTTCGTGGCACCCGGAGTTGCGGAAAAACCGGCTTACGGCGGGTCAAACGCTCAGGAAGGTCAAAGACCGCGCCATTCCCTTAAAAACCGTTCTGCCTTCCTTCGACTATAAGCCGCTTCATCTCGCGAACGGCCTCGCTGATGCCGGTGTAGACGCTCCTTGTTACAATGCTGTAGCCGATGGCGAACTCGTCGATCTCCCTGAAGGCTGCCACCGCCTTGATGTTCCCGTAATCGAGCCCGTGGCCCGCGTGGGTCTTAAGCCCCAGCCTTTTTGAGAGCAGTGCCGAGTCGTAGACCCTCTTGAGCTCACGCTCTTTATCGGCCCGCGCCGCGTCCGCGTACCTCCCTGTGTGTATCTCCACGCCGTCGGAGCCTATCCTGTGGCTCGCCTTGACGGCTTCGGGCGCGGGGTCTATGAAGAGGTTGGCCGGGATGCCCGCGTCCCTCAGATGGGTGACGAACTTTTTAAGGGGCTCGGCGTGGTTCTTCACGTCGAGGCCGCCCTCGGTGGTAAGCTCCTGGCGTTTTTCCGGGACCAGCGTGACCATGTCTGGCTTTATCTCGATGGCTATCTGGAGCATCTCTTTAGTGGCGGCCATCTCGAGGTTCAAGCGGGTCTTGACGGTCTTTCGGAGTATTATGAGGTCCCTGTCCTGGATGTGCCTCCTGTCTTCCCTCAGGTGCACGGTTATGCCGTCGGCGCCGGCCACCTCGGCCATCCCGGCGGCCAGTACCGGGTCCGGCTCGTTAGATAGCCTTGCCTGTCTGATTGTTGCTACATGATCGACATTCACTGAAAGTCTTGACATCTTTGCGGCTTCCTTTTCCGAATGTATTTTATATTTTTAACGTTCTGAAAACCCCGGGGCTTTAACCGGGGAGGGTTCATTTTAAAAAGACGATCCCTCAGTGCTTTCCCCCCCCCCGAAAGGCGCCTGCCCGTTCAGCCTATCTCTTTACGGAGTATGGAGGCGAGATCCTCGGCCATCGCCGTTATCTCGTCCTTCTTCCGCCCCTCTATCGTTATCCTCGCCAGAGGCTCAGTGCCGGAGTACCGGATAAAGACCCTCCCCCTCATCTTAAGCTTCTCCTCTATTGATTTGAGCGCCTTGACCACGGTAGGGAGCGTCTTCAGGTCTTTTTTCTCCTTGACCTTTACATTGAGGAGCACCTGCGGGTAGACCTCAAGCACCTTCGAGAGCTCAGAGAGCTTTTTCCCTTCCCTGACCATCCGGGTCAGTATCTGGAGGGCCGTTATGACGCCGTCCCCCGTAGTCGTGTGGTCGAGGAAGATCAGGTGTCCGGACTGCTCTCCGCCGAAGTTGTAGCCGTTCTTGAGCATCTCCTCGACGACATACCTGTCGCCTACGGCGGTCCTTACGACCCTTCCGCCCCCCCTCTCCATGGCCTCTTCGAGCCCGGAGTTGCTCATGATGGTGGAGACCAGGGTGTTTTTCCTGAGTCTCCCCTCCTTGATCATGCCGAGGGCGTTTATGGCCATTATGAAGTCCCCGTCGAGGACCGTGCCTTTCTCGTCGACCATTATGCAGCGGTCGCCGTCGCCGTCGAGCGCGAACCCGACATCGGCCCCGGCCTCTCTCACGGCTTTACTGACATTCTCCGGGTAGAGCGCCCCGCACTCGTGGTTTATGTTCACCCCGTTGGGCTTTACGCCGACCGGTATGACCTCGGCGCCGAGTTCGTAGAAGACATCGGGCGCGACCTTGTAGGCGGCCCCGTTGGCGCAGTCCACCGCGATCTTGAGCCCGTCGAGGGTGAGTTCCCTGGGAAAAGAGTTCTTGGCGAAGACCACGTACCTGCCGATGGCGTCATCGACCCTGTAGGCCTTGCCGACTTCGCTCGCGGTGGGCCTGTGCGAGGGGTCCTGGTTCTCGAATATGAAGTCCTCTATCTGAAGCTCCACATCGTCCGGAAGCTTGAGACCGTCGCGTGAAAAGAACTTTATGCCGTTGTCCTGGTACTCGTTATGCGAGGCGGATATGACGACCCCGGCGTCGGCCCTCATGCTCGATGTGATAAACGCTATTCCGGGGGTCGGCAGCGGCCCGACGATGAGGGTATCGACTCCCATCGAGCAGATACCGGCCATCATCGCGCTCTCAAGCATGTAGCCCGAAAGCCTCGTGTCTTTCCCTATCACTATCCTGTGCCTTCTCGCCTCTTTTTTGAAGACATAGGCTACCGCCCTGCCGAGCTGAAGGGCCATCTCCGAGGTCATGGGTTCTATGTTTGCTATTCCCCTTACCCCATCGGTGCCGAAGAGTCTTTTTTTTGTGCTCATCGTCGATTACCTCTCAAGTTCTATTTTTACCTTCACAGTGACGGTCTCGGCGCTTACGGACCTGAACTCGTGCGGCGGTATCTCGAGGGGGACGGTGAAGTTCGCCGTGGCGTCGAGCCCGCTTATGTCTATGGGCCTGGTGTAGACCCCGCCCATCGTCTTTATGTCTTTTTTCGTCCCGCTCGCGTTCACGGATTTCGGAGAGGCCGTGACCCCGACGACCCTGAACCCTTCGGCAGGTTTCCCGGCGAGCTTCACCTTTACCGGAAGGCTCAAGCTCACGAGGTTCTCCATCCTCACATCTATCGAGCTCGGCCTGACCCTCAGGACCCCGACGCCTATCGGCGTGGATACGTCCTTCGGCTGAAGCCTTGCGGTGTTGAGCCCTTCCCTGGCCTCGCTAAGGTCTATCTCGACTATGATCTGCGAGGGAGAGAGGTTGTTTATGATGAACCTGGGCCCCGCCACCCTTACCTCGGCGTCCTCCGGCGGGGAGCTTGTCATGACCATCTCCTTCGGGATCCCTTTAAACCCTATCGGCACGAGGAAACCGACCTCGGTGTCGCTCTGTCCGGCCACGAAGAACCACAGCGCCGTGGCGAAGGCCAGGGCCAGAAGCTTAAGCCTTATGTTGGTCGACAGGAACTTTTTCATAGACCGGTCTTCCATGAAAAAACGGACTTCCTTGAGTATCCTTTATATGTGAAGAGCGCCTTCACGTCTTCAAGGAGCCTCTCCGGGGTAATGCCGGCATAAAGGCCGTCCTCGACTACAAGGGTTATCTCTCCCGTCTCCTCGGACACCACTATGATCGCGGCGTCCGTCTCCTCGGCAAGCCCAACGGCGGCCCTGTGCCGCGTGCCCATGGTCTTTGTAAGCTCCCTCTCCGTAAGCGGCAGTATGCAGCCCGCCCTGGAGACCTTCCCGCCCCTTATGACCACGGCCCCGTCATGCAGAGGAGAGCCGGTGTTGAAGATGGAAAGCAGAAGCTCCCTTGACACCACCGCGTCTATCTCGACCCCGGCGCCGAGGAACTCGGAAAGCTCCATGCCCCTCTCCACGGCGATAAGCCCGCCGGTCTTTGCCTTGGCCATCGCCGAGACCGCCTTGGTGATCTCCTCCATGGCCTCTATGGAGCCGGCGACATACTTTGAGCTGAAGGGTTTTCCCACCTGGACAAGCGCCTTTCTTATGTCCTGCTGGAAAACGACGATTATGAATATGGCGATGGAGCCTAAAAAGTTACTGAGTATCCAGTGAAGCGTCAGAAGCTCGGCTCTGCGGGAGACGAAATAGACGATCACGACTACGGCAAGCCCCCAGAGCATCCTCTCGGCCCTGGTCCCCTTGAACGTCAGCATGAACCAGTAGAGCCCGACGGCGACTATCAGTATGTCGATTATGTTTATGAAGTTCGTGAGGCTTAAGACATTCGAAAGCATCGTTTACCTTTTTTACGCTTTTTAAAGGCCGCGGGTCAAGAAGAGTTCAGCTCATCCTGACAGCGTCGGCCACCAGGGCCGCTTCCCTGGCCTCTTTTACATCGTGAACGCGCAGTATCTTCGCGCCGTTGAGTATCGATATGACGGAGACGGCCAGAGTGCCGGTAAGCCTCCCGGCCGTATCCGCGCCGAGGGTCTTGCCTATGAATGATTTTCTGGAGGCCCCTATAAGGAGCGGCAGCCCCATTGACTTGAACTCTTTCAGGTCCTTTACGAGCCTCAAGTTGCCTTCAACTGACTTTCCGAACCCAAGACCCGGGTCAAGTATTATCTTATCTCTCCCGATCCCGTTCTCCCCGGCGTACTCGACCCTTGACCAGAGGTATCCGTAGACCTCTGAGACGAGGTCCTTGTAGCGGAGGTCCTTTTGCATCGTCCGGGGGGTGCCCCTCATGTGCATTAGCACGACCGGCGCCCCGTACCGGGCGCAGACCCCGGCCATCGAAGGGTCCATGGAAAGGGCGCTTATGTCGTTTACGATAGCGGCCCCGGCTTCAAGCGCCTCTTTCGCGACCTCTGCCTTCGTGGTGTCTATCGAGACCGTAAAGCCCTTGCCCGCCAGCGCCTCTACTACCGGGACGACCCTCTCAAGCTCTTCCTTGAGCGCCACGGGCGCGGCCCCGGGTCTGGTCGACTCCCCGCCGATGTCTATCCAGTCGGCGCCGTCCTCATACATCTCAAAGGCCCTCTCCACGGCCCTCTCCTTATCCATAAAGAGCCCCCCGTCGGAAAACGAGTCCGGGGTCACATTGAGGATGCCCATGATGAGCGTGGAGGGTCCTATCTTCAAGTCTTTTTCGCGCCCGGAGATGACGAACTCGTTTTTGCGGCTGTTGTCAAGGGCCTCCCCGAGACAAAGCGCCAAAGGCGCGGCATGCGGCCTCTCTTTAAGCCTGTCTATCAGGGACTTTAGAGCGTCGAGAGTGCCGGAAAGGACAGCCTCACCAGAGGAAGAGGCCGCCACAGTCACCGGAGAAGCCCCCGAAAGGGCGTCCTCTTTGATTGTCTCTGCCTGTGTCCCGGTCAGACCTTCGACCTTGAGGTTGTAATGGAGTTGTTTCGGGGCCAAAGAACGGAAGCCTGCAGGGTCCAGACCCATCCGCTCCATCTCGTAAAGCGATCTTTCAATGGAAGTTATTTCAAGACATCTGACAGGTAACCTCAAAAGGGTCTCCGCCCGAATACTTTATGGTGCGTCCGGCAAAATACGCCGGCCCTGCAAAAGAAGCCGCCCCTGAACAGGACGCCGGCCCTGCAAAAAAACTCCGGCCTCAGACAAAACGCCGGCTTGCAAAAAAACAGGCTCTGCAAAAGAAGCCACCCTGACAAAACGCCTGCCCCGGTCGGAATCTTTTTTTTAACGGCGCCGGAAAGTCATGCGGTCTTGCCCGGCGTCTTTTACTTTACCACAACGCCGAGGCTGGCGGCGTCAGAGGGCTGTATGTCATCCGGCTTGCCGGCGTCACCTTCGTTCGTATCTCCCGGGCCAGCGTCCGGGACCTCGAAGATAAGCCTGTCGATCTCCGCGGAGTCAAGGGCCTCTTTCTCCAGGAGAGCAGTGGCGAGCCTGTGCAGAGCGCCTATCTTGGAGTCGATGAGCTTCCTGGCCCTCGTGTAGTTGCCCATGACGATGCCCTTTATCTCGTTGTCTATGTCCACGGCCGTCTCTTCCGAGAAGTCCCTTCTCTGGGCCATCTCCTTGCCGAGGAATATATGCTCCTCTTTCTTGCCGAAAGTAAGGGGGCCGAGCTTCTCGCTCATGCCCCACTCGCAGACCATCTTGCGGGCGATCTCCGTGGCCCTCTCTATGTCGTTGCCGGCGCCCGTGGTCATGTGGTTCAGGATCAGTTCTTCGGCGGCCCTGCCGCCCATGAGTACCGCTATGTTGTTTACGAGGTACTCCTTGCTGTAGGTGTGCCTCTCGTCTATCGGAAGCTGCTGCGTCAACCCGAGGGCCATGCCCCTGGGGATGATGGAGACCTTGTGTATGGGGTCGGTGCCGGGTATCAACCGGGCAACCAGCGTGTGGCCCGCCTCGTGGTAAGCGGTGTTCCTCTTCTCGGACTCGCTTATTATCATCGACCTTCTTTCGCTGCCCATCAAAAGCTTGTCCTTGGCGTCGTCGAACTCGGCCTTCTCGATCCTCTCCTTGCCGCGTCTCGCGGCCAGAAGCGCGGCCTCGTTGACGAGGTTGGACAGATCGGCTCCCGAGAACCCCGGAGTGCCCCTGGCTATTATCTCCATGCTGACATCCTCGGACAGCGGGGTCTTTGAGGCATGGACCTTCAATATCTCTTCCCTGCCCTTTATGTCGGGCTTTGGCACCACAACGTTTCTGTCGAACCTGCCGGGACGAAGGAGCGCCGGGTCGAGCACATCGGGGCGGTTCGTGGCCGCGATGATGATGACGCCCTCGTTACTCTCAAAGCCGTCCATCTCCACGAGGAGCTGGTTCAAGGTCTGCTCCCGCTCGTCGTGTCCGCCGCCGAGTCCCGCGCCCCTGTGCCTTCCCACGGCGTCTATCTCGTCTATGAATATTATGCAGGGGGCGTTTTTCTTCCCCTGCACGAAAAGGTCCCTGACCCTTGAGGCGCCCACGCCGACGAACATCTCGACGAAATCCGATCCCGAAATCGAGAAGAACGGGACCCCTGCCTCACCGGCTATGGCCTTGGCCAGAAGCGTCTTGCCGGTGCCCGGCGAGCCGACCAGGAGCACCCCCTTGGGTATCCTGCCTCCGAGCCTCGTGAACTTCTTGGGGTCTTTCAGGAAGTCTATTATCTCTTCGACCTCGTCCTTGGCCTCGTCGATCCCGGCCACGTCCTTGAAGGTCACCCTGTGCTGGTTTTCGGTCAAGAGCTTGGCCCTTGATTTGCCGAAGCTCATGGCCTTTCCCCCGCCGCCCTGCATCTGGCGCATGAAGAATATCCAGACGCCTATCAAAAGGATCATCGGGAACCAGGAGACGAAGATCGTGCCCCATGAAGGGGTCTCGACCACCGGCTCGGCCGTTATCCTTACGCCGCTTGAGCTCAGCTTTCCGATAAGGTCCGGGTACTGGGGGACAAAAGTCTTGAACTGCTTGCCGTCCTTGAGTTTTCCGGTGATATCGTTGCCCTGGATAGTGACCTCGGCGACATTACCGCTCTCGACGCTGGCGATAAAGTCGCTGAAGTTCATCTTTTCGTTGGCAGGCTGTTTGTAGCTTATGAGATTGAACATAAGCACAACGGTGGCGATAATAATGAGCCACATGGCTATGTTCTTATATAGTTGGTTCATCTAATGCCCTCTCGTTGTTTTAATCATTAAAAAGAAATCAAAAATTATTCTGTCACATATAAACCGATTTTACAATAAAAATCTTCACATTTCCATACGTCAATAAATCACGTATTTATATGATTATTATCATCTTTTGGAACGCCACACCCTGCGGTTCACCCTGCCGGCGTCCTTATTGTCGTACGCGCTCTTGGCGACGCAGGCGCTGAAAAGGAAGATGTTGGAGGAGTAAAAGATCCATAAAAGCAGCAGCATAAGGGTCTCCAGAGACCCGTAAAACTTGTTGTAGGCGCCGAAATTCGATACATACCAGGCAAAAAGCTGCTTTGCCAACTCCCAGAGGGCCGTAAA
>JACRCJ010000109.1 GCA_016219075.1 Deltaproteobacteria bacterium
AAGGAAAAGGTTATGGAAAACTATATAGAGGTGAGGTGGCACGGAAGGGCGCAGCAGGGGATAGTCACGGCCGCGAAGGTCCTCGGAGAGGCGTGTCTCAGGTCCGGGAAATTCGTTCAGGCGTTCCCCGAGTTCGGCCCCGAGAGGATGGGCGCCCCGGTAAGGGCGTACAACAGGGTCTCGGATGAGCCCATAAGGCTTCACTGCCAGGTCACCGACCCCAAATATGTCCTCATAGCCGACCCCACGCTCATAAGCGTCGTGGGGGTGGCCGACGGCACGCCGGACGACGCCGTATTCATAGTGAACACGAACAAGAGCCCCGCCGAGATGAGGGGGCAGCTCAAGCTCAAGAACAGGAACGCGAAGGTCTTCACGCTCGATGCCGCCAGGATCTCGCTTGAGACCATCGGCAGGGTGATGCCGAACACGCCGATGCTCGGGGCGCTTGCCAGGGCGACCTCTTTCGTAACGCTCGAAGCGCTTGTCGACAACTTCAAGGAGAACTACGCCAAGAAGTTTTCCTCCAAGGTAATAGAAGGCAATGTCGAGGCTATGAACAGGGGCTTCAACGAGGTGAAAGGCGAGTAACAGACCCGCGGAGAAGACCTCTCCGCTTTTAGGACCGCACTGCCGGAAGAGCGCTTGAGGGCGAAAGGGGATAAAGAGATGGAAGAGAAAAAAGACAACAACCTCCCTTTAGGGGGAGTTATACCGAAGGGCGGAACGGCCCACGACTATTCGACGGGCGGGTGGAGAAAGTTAAGGCCCGTCCTTGACAAGGGAAAGTGCACCAATTGCCTTATCTGCTGGGTCATGTGCCCGGATTCTGCCATCATAACCGAAGACGGCAAGATGATAGGTTTTGACATGGAGCACTGCAAGGGCTGCGGCATCTGCGCCGCAGAGTGTCCTGACAAGGTAAAGGCGATAAAGATGGAAGAGGAGGCCGGATAATGGCTATCACGATGACAAAAGGGCAGGTGGGGCTTACCGGCAACACGGCCGTCGCCTATGCCATGAAACAGATTAACCCGGATGTATGCGCGGCATATCCGATAACCCCTTCGACGGGCATAATAGAGGACTTCTCAGGTTATGTGGCCGACGGGGCCGTGGATACCGAGCTTATAACGGTGGAGAGCGAACACTCCGCGATGAGCGCCTGCATAGGGGCCGCCGCCGCCGGGGCCAGGGTCATGACGGCGACCTCCTCGCAGGGGCTCGCGCTCATGTGGGAGATGCTCTACATAGCCTCCGGGATGAGGCTCCCGATAATACTCACCGATGTGAACAGGGCCTTGTCCGCCCCCATCAACATACACTGCGACCACTCGGACTCGATGGGCGCCAGGGACTCGGGCTGGATACAGCTCTACTCCGAGACGGTGCAGGAGGCGTACGACAACATCTTTCTGGCCGTCCGCGTAGCCGAGCACCCCAGGGTGCTCCTGCCCGTGATGGTATGTCTTGACGGCTTCATCACGAGCCACGCCATCGAGAACATCTCGCTTATCGACGACGCCGAAGTTAAGCAGTTCGTCGGGGAGTACAAGGCGGCGCAGCACCTCCTCGACACGGACAACCCGATAACCTACGGGGCGATGTCGCTCCCGGAGAACTACATAGAGTTCAAGCACGAGCAGAGCAAAGCCATGGCCGGGTCGAAGGAAGCGGTCCTCGATGTAAGCAGAGAGTTCGGAAAGAAGTTCGGCCGCGATTACGGCCTCTTTGAGACCTACAGGCTCGAAGACGCCGAGACCGCGATAGTGATACTCAACTCGGCGGCAGGCACCACGAAGGTGGCCGTGGACGCGCTGAGGAAGCAGGGGATGAAGGTCGGCCTTTTAAGGCCCCGCCTTTTCAGGCCCTTCCCGTTTAATGAGATAGCCGCGGCGTTGAAGCACGTAAAGGTCTTAGGGGTGCTCGACAGGGCTGATTCGATGAGCGGCTTCGGCGGCCCTCTCTTCAACGAGGTGCGCTCGGCGCTTTACGACCTCGACGCCCGCCCCAAGACGGTAGGCAGGATCTACGGCCTCGGCGGAAGGGACTACAAGTTAAAAGACGCCGTAGCCGTATTCGGCGAGCTCGACAGGATCAGGGAGACCGGCAAGATCGACACCCTGACAAAGTACATCACCCTCTAAGCCCCACAGGGTGAAAGACGGCCCCCCGGCGGTTTTTTGAAAGGATCCCCGGCGGTTTTTTTGAAAGGATGGCCGGGTTTAAGACCGTCAAAAACAAAATCCAGTCCCTTGAAAGAGGGCATGAAGAGGTAGAAGATGGCAACTCTTAAGGAACTTTCAAAACAGGATGAGCTTCTCTCCGGAGGCCACAGGCTTTGCGCCGGGTGCGGCATACCCCCGATAGTAAGGCTGGTGTTGAGGGCCGCCAACGGCCCTGTGGTGGCCACAACCGCCACGGGATGCCTTGAGGTCGGAACGACGATATACCCGTACACCGCGTGGAGGATCCCCTGGATACACTCCGCGTTCGAGAACGCCGCGGCCACCATAAGCGGCATAGAGACGGCCTACAGGGCCCTTAAAAAGAGGGGCAGGATCCCTGAGGACAAAAATATCAAGTTCATAGCCTTCGGCGGAGACGGCGGCACCTACGACATCGGGCTCCAGGCCCTATCCGGGGCGCTTGAAAGAGGGCACAACTTCCTTTATCTATGCTACGACAACGGCGCGTACATGAACACCGGCATCCAGCGTTCAAGCGCCACGCCTTTTTACTCGAACACCACCACATCGCCCGCCGGAAAGGTGATACCCGGCAAGCAGGAGTGGAGGAAGGACCTCACGAGGATTGTGGTGGCGCATAACGTCCCCTACGCCGCGCAGGCGTCCCCGCACAACTGGTCTGACCTCTCGAAGAAGGCCGAGAAGGCCCTGAATATCGAGGGCCCCACTTTCCTCAATGTCATGAGCCCGTGCCCGCTCGGCTGGTACACGAAGCCCGAGGACTCAATAAAGCTTGCCAAGCTTTCGGTTGACACATGCTACTGGCCGCTCTATGAGGTGGAGAACGGGGTCCTGAAGATCACCTACAAGCCCAAGGAGAAAAAGCCGCTTCTGGACTGGCTCAAGCCCCAGGGCAGGTTCAAGCACCTCATGACGCCGGAGAACAGGCACCTGCTCGACAAGTTTCAGGAGAGGGTCGATCTCGAGTGGCAGAGGCTTTTGGACCTTGACGGCAAGCGTTTATAACTGAGGAGCCTCCAGGCTGTTGAATGGGTGTGTCGCTCCGCAATCCCGTCGCTTTAGCTTTGGGTCAAGGAGTGGCAAATATAAATGATTCTTCCCTGCCATCAAAATTTTCCGTCATTTATGGCGGAGAATTTTAAAAACAGCCCGGCACATTCCAACGGGCGTCCCGGCGCGGTTCATGGGCGGTTTTTTTAAGGAAGGTCTGATTAATTCTCGTTTCTGCTGTCTAACAGAGGAGCAAAGCGACGAAGCAATCTCCAAGTGCTGATTTACCTAAAGACGGGATTGCAACGCTACGCTCGCAATGACGAATCAATGAATTATTCAGGGTTTCCTTAAGCATACCGTCATTCCTGAGCGGCATCCGGGTTGCGCAAGCACTTTTGCTCCAAAACCGGCCCGACCTCCCCGGGGCTTTAACCGGGGAGGGTTCATTTTCAGACGGAACCCCCGGCCCGTAAAGGCGGGCGTCTCCAAGGGAGGTAGTCCCTTACCATGCCGCAAAGCTCCTTTATAATGTTCGATGAAGAGTACAAGGAGATAATCTCGGTCGTCGAGAAACTCCTCAGGGAAGCCAACGCCAGGTGCGTCTACCTCGTTGACAAGGACGGCCAGCTCATCACCTCAAGCGGCGAGACCAGGGACATCGACTCCACATCCCTCGCGTCCCTTACGGCCGGCAACATAGCCGCCACAGGGGGGCTCGCCAAGCTCATCGGCGAAAAAGAGTTCACCATCCTCTTCCACGAGGGCGAGCGGGACAACATCCACATCTCGGTCATAGGCCAGAGGGTTATACTCGTCGTGATATTCGACAAGCGCTCAAGCCTGGGGCTCGTGAGGCTCAGGGTCAAAAAGGCGAGCGAGGAGCTCGCCAAAAGCATCCAGAAGCTCATTGAAAAGATGGAGGCCGGGGCCGAAAAAGAGAACCTCCTCAAAGAGATAACCGACGACGACATCGACAGGCTCTTCAGCTGAGGGCCGCTGAGGCCGGAAGGGCGGCAAGAGGGTCTTTTTAAGGCCTGCCCCGTCCGAAGCCTTTAATCAGGCAATTCCCTGTAGCTTGCTACAGGGTCTCCTTGTAAAACCCTCCCCCTTGATGGGGGAGGGTAGGGTGGGGGTGAAAATAATCTTTCAGCCTTCGGAATTTCACCCTCCCCGCTTCCCGTTGCAACGGAAGCGCGCAACGGGAGCCAGCCCTCCCATCAAGGGAGGGGAGGTTTAAGGTGATACCCCGGAGCAAGCTCCGGGGTGGTTCATTATCGTTTAAGACTCCCCGGGTGATCGCCCGGTTTTTTTTGAACAGACGCCAGCAAGAATCCGTTAAAGAGAACCGGTTGCCATGTCATTCATAAATTACTCCTCAAGGGAAATAAACTGCAAGGTCGTCTATTACGGTCCGGGCCTCTGCGGCAAGACCACGAACCTTCAGGTCATATACAAAAAGACCCGGCCCGAGGCCAAGGGCAAGATGATAACCCTTGCCACGGAGACGGAAAGGACGCTCTTTTTCGACTTCCTCCCGCTCGCCCTCGGCGACATAAAGGGCTTCAAGACCAGGTTCCACCTCTACACCGTCCCCGGCCAGATATTCTACGACGCCTCAAGAAAACTCATATTGAAGGGCGTTGACGGGATAGTCTTCGTCGCCGACTCCCAGGTCGAGAGGATGGACGCCAACATCGAGAGCTTCGACAACATGAAGATAAACCTCGAGGAGCAGGGCTACTCCCTCGACCAGATACCCTATGTGATACAGTACAACAAGAGAGACCTCCCGAACATCGTGCCGGTGGCCGAACTGAAGAAGGTCCTGAACATAGACGGCGTGCCGGACTTTGAATCCGTCGCCAGCTACGGCACCGGCGTCTTCGAGACCCTCAAGGCCATCGTGAAGCTTATCCTTATAGAGCTTAAGAAAGGGGCTTAGCTAAGACCCCTTTTGTCCGTTCCGGCCCGTCAAAACAATCAATTAAGGAGACAGATAACGTGAGCCTGAGAGCCGATATCACGAAGCATATCACCGCCGCCATGAAGGCGGGCGAAAAGGAGAAGCTCTCCACGCTGAGGATGCTTCTGAGCGCGGCGAAGTACAAGGAGGTCGATCTCAAGCGGGAGCTTGACGATACCGAGTTCCAGCAGGTGGCCTCAACGCTCATACGCCAGCGGCAGGACTCCATAGAGCAGTTCGTAAAGGGCGGCAGGCAGGAGCTTGCGGACAAGGAAGCAAGGGAGATAGAGTTCCTCAAGAGCTACATCCCGGCCCAGCTCGGAGTCGACGAGGTGAGGGCGATAGTGAAGAAGGCGGCCGCGGACTCAGGGGCCGCAGGCGCGAAGGACATGGGCAAACTCATGAAGGCCGTCATGCCTCTTCTGAAGGGCAAGGCCGACGGCAAGCTCGTAAACGACATAGTGAAGGAAGTGCTCGGGGCCTGAGAAGGCCCGCGCAAAAGACCGCATTTACATAAGGACGGAGCGCATGAAGATAAGAGAGATATACGAGAGCGCCGTAAAGAGGGGCATCGAGCTTGACCCCCGGGGCGCCGAAGAGGTGAAAAAAGAGCTCGCTCGGACGAAAAAGGAGTTCGAGAAGCTCAAGGACGACGAGAAAAAGTCCTTCGACGCCGCTTCTCTTACCAACCCCTACTCCGACAGCCGCATCCTCTACGGCGACCCCGGCAGGGAGGTGAAAAGGATACTCCTCGGCATAGACATGGAGGTGGGAGAGGTGCTCCTGGCCGACAGGCTCACCGAGCGCGGCAAAAAGATAGACCTCGTAATAGCGCACCACCCCGAGGGCAGGGCCATGGCGCGGCTCTACGACGTCATGGACATGCAGTCCGGGATACTCCTCAAGTACGGCGTGCCGATAAATGTCGCCGAGGACATCATGGAGGAGAGGATAAAAGAGGTCGAAAGAAGGCTCATGCCGGTAAACCACACGAGGGCCGTGGACGCGGCCCGGCTCCTCGATATCCCGATAATGTGCATACACACCCCCTCGGACAACGCCGTGACGGAGTTCCTCCAGAGGCTCCTCGACGGGAAGAAGCCCGACAGCGTTGAGGACATAATGGACCTTCTGAAGGACATCCCCGAGTACTCGGCGGCCGTCGTTGAGACCACGGGCCCGAAGGTCGTATGCGGCTCCAAGAAGAGGAGGGCTGGCAAGGTCTTCGTGGACATGACCGGCGGGACCGGAGGCAGCAAGAAGGCCTTCGAGAAGCTCTCGCAGGCGGGCGTGGGCACGGTAGTGGGCATGCACATAAGCGAAGACCACAGGAAAGAGGCCGAGAAGCACCATGTAAACGTAGTGATAGCCGGACACATCTCAAGCGACACGCTCGGGATGAACCTCTTGCTCGACAATATCCTCAGTAAAGACGTCGAGGTCGTCGGGACCTCCGGCTTCACGAGAATAATAAGGACCTGACAGGCCTTTTGGAGGTCTGTTTAAGAAGCGGATGCCGTGGATGAAACTACCTTAGAAACACTTGAGTGGCCGGCGGTCTTAAAGGAACTCTCCGGGCGGGCCCTCACCCCCATGGGGAAATCGAAGGCCGAACTCCTCGTTGCCTCAAGCGATATCCTCCTTATACGGGAGGCCTTCGGGGAATTCTCCGAGCTCCGTGACATCGTAAAGGTATCGGGGACCCTTCCTCTCGGCTCTGCCGTTGACTTAAGGCCGGTTCTGAAGAGGGCGGAGCCCGAGGGGGCGTATCTCGTCCCCGAGGAGTTCATCCAGATACGCTCGAACATCGAAACCTCGGTGAGGCTTAAAGCCGCGCCGGACCAGTCTTTTGCCCGCACCTACCCCAGGATCGCCTCGAAGATAGAAGGCGTCTCCGACCAGAAACACCTGTTACGCGAACTCAACCGCATATTCGACGAGAAGGGCGGGATAA
>JACRCJ010000104.1 GCA_016219075.1 Deltaproteobacteria bacterium
CCGCCTGAAACATCGTTAATAACGATAGCCCCTGTTCCCGCGAATACAAGGGCGAATGTGCCTAAAAACTCCGCTATATATCTTTTGAGCATTTTTCTCTCTAACAAGATGCTGAAAAAGTCCTTCCATGGCTTTTTCAGCAACGATTTGTCTGAAGTTAATTCAGCCAAATCTCGCAAATTGCTCGACTTTTTTGTCTCGCAATTTGGCAATCCGTCCATGGATTGCCTGCAGATTGCGTTTTTCCGCAACCTGCTAAGAACAAAGGTCAGTTATCGCATTTCAGCCCGTCTTCCCTGAACCTGTACCCTATCCCTCTTACCGTCTCTATGCATCCGCTGTATTTTCCAAGTTTCATCCTGAGCCTTCTTATGTGCGTGTCTACGGTCCTGAAGGTTGCATGGGTATCGACGCTGCTGATCCTTTTTACAAGGTACTCCCTCCCCAGGAGCCTGCCGTTGGAACTTACCAACTCGACGATCAACTTGAATTCGGCGGCCGTCAGTTTTAAAGAGGTTCTGTCTATAATTACCTGGAACCTCTCCGGGTCTATGGTCAGAAGACCCGCCTTTATGACCTTCGCTACCGCTACGCGGTCTTTCTTCTTCAGCAGCACATTGACCCTCAGGAGGAGCTCCTTGGTGCTGAACGGCTTTATTATGTAGTCGTCCGCTCCGAGCTCAAGGCCGATGACCCTGTCTATCTCCTCGCCCTTGGCCGTAAGCATTATCACCGGGATCTTCTCGGTAAGGGTGTCCTTCTTCAATACCTTTAAGACCTCGGTGCCTTCCATGTTTGGCAGCATTATATCGAGGATCACAAGGTCAGGCAACACGCTTTTCGCCATCTCTATCGCGTCCGGGCTGTCGCCGGCAGATATCACCTCGAACCCGGCCTTCCCGAGATTGTACCCGAGGAGCTTAATGATGTCTTCTTCGTCGTCCACAATAAGGATCTTCTGTCTCATAGTTTCGTATCAAATAATTTTCCGGACTCCCGGCAGGTCTTCTCCCGCTCGTCTATCTCTTCTGTACTACTCCGGCCCTCTCCGCGGACTCCCTGAAACCGTCCCTCAGCGTGCGCTCAAGCAGGAGCGGACACCTGTAATGCTCTTCGGTCGTGCAGTAGATATTATACTCGAAGAGCGACGGCGCCATCTTCGTCATGGACGCCCTGCAGACGGAACCCTCTTTTGACCCAAGATACGGACACTTTTTATCCATCTCGAATTTTCCTTTAGAAGCATCTGGCAATATTTTACCGGAAGATTGTTGCGGGAATATGACGGCTTTGTTAAATCCATGTTAAAGAATCTTCGTCCGGGGAGACTCAAAAAGAAAGGCCGCCCCGAAGACCAGCTCCGGGGTATCTGAAAACACCCATGTCGTTGTGTTGAAGTTCTTTTGTATTGTTTTTAACAAAACACCAGGGGCATTGCGTAGCGAGCATAAGGGAGAGCGAGCAAGCAAGCCTCTGTATTTATTGCGAGCGAGCATGCCAGAGCCGAGCAATAGAGGACGAGGCGCGCGCCAGCGCGCAAAATGGCCTTTTATAAAGCGCGGGAAGCTACCGAGTATTAGACCCTAGGAGAAAATAAAGGCCGCCCCTCACGGGGCGGCCTTCCTGAGAAGATCATTCGCCAGGAGCTTTATTTACCCCACACGGCTTGGCCATTGCACCTTATTTCTTTCGCCCATGCCTTTTCCATCACGTCGTAGACATCCCCGGGCATAGGTACATAATCAAGGGACTTCGCCATCCCGGCGCCGTTTTTGTACGACCAGTCGAAAAAGTCAAGGACGGCCTTCGTGTTCTCGCAGTTGGCCGGGTTTTTGTAGACGAGGATGAAGGTGGCCCCGGCTATGGGCCAGGCGTCCTTGCCGGGCTGGTCCGTCAGGACCACGGCGTATCCGGGAGTGTTGTTCCAGTCGGCGCCGGCGGCCGCGGCCATGAAGCTCTCGGCCGTGGGCGCTACAAAGGCCTTCTCCCTGTTCTCAAGCTGCGTATGCGCGAGCTTGTTCTGCATGGCGTAGGCGAGCTCGACATAGCCGATGGAGTTCTTTATCCTCTTTACATAGGTGGCCACGCCTTCGTTTCCCTTGCCGCCCACGCCAACGGGCCAGTTTACGGCCGTGCCGAAACCGGCCGTTGAGTGCCAGTTCGTGCTGACCTTGTCAAGGTAGTTCGTGAATATCCAGGTGGTGCCTGACCCGTCGGCACGGTGGACAACGGTGATGGTGTCCGAGGGGAGCTTGACTCCGGGGTTCAATTCCGTCAGCTTCTTGTCGTTCCATTTCGTGATCTTGCCGAGATAGATATCGGCGAGCGCTTCGGCCGAGAGCTTCAGTTCTCCGGGGGCCACGCCTTTAAGGTTTACCACGGGCACCACCCCGCCTATGGCCGTCGGGAACTGCATGAGCCCGGAGTCCTCAAGGTCCTTTGCGGAAAGCGGGGCGTCAGAGGCCCCGAAGTCCACGGTCTTCGCCTTTATCTGCTTAATACCGCCGCCGCTTCCTATCGACTGGTAGTTCATCTTCTGGCCGGTCTTCTTATTGTACTCGTACGCCCACTTCGAATAGAGCGGGTAGGGGAATGTCGCCCCGGCGCCGTTTATGAGCGTCTCGGCTGAGGCGGGGGCGGTGTTGCCGAAAGACAGACCAAGTAACGCGAGTATCAGCAGTGTTTTTTTCATTTCCTTTTTTTCTCCGTTTTTATTCTTTCTTTTTAATTTTGGTCTTCCGTCTGATGCCTTTTCGCGCGTTTGCCCGCCGCCGCTCTTTAAAAGTGGGAGGCGGAAGCCGCGCACTTCCGCCCCCGGAGGAGGATGAAGAGCCCGTCCGTCTGGGCGGGTTTTTACGGGGGGTGTCGGTGACCCCCGTAAAACTTTTAGAAGTACATCTGCGCCTGAAGCTGATAGATATCCTTCTTGTCGTCGTCAGCCAGTTTTCCGCTGGCGTTGGTGTCGTACTTTGTATGGACCCAGTTGGCCCCTACCTTGAAGCTGTGGCCCTTGCCGTACCAGTTGATCCCGACTGTGGTGTCCTTTTCCTTCTTCTCGCCGCTGTTCGAGTCCTGGTCGTAGACCTCGTAGCGGGCTACCGGCTCTATATTGAGACCGTCGATGAAGTAGCCTGCCTGGGCGTACCAGCCTTTCGGTTTAACGTCCGCCACGGCAGGGTCGTCGGAGTCTATCTTCCAGTTATTGTATTCGAACTGAGCGGTCAGCCCCTTGTAATGGCCCGATAGGTCGACTCCCCATAGCGTCCTCTTCTCTGAGAACTCATTCGTCGCCACAGAGTACTCGATCCCGCTCTGGTTTGCGGCGTTCACGCCAAGCGTAAGGTGCTGCCCCGAGCCCAGGTGCGCGTCGCTCTTTGACTTTTCCGCCCAGCCCGGGGGCGACAGCTCGACCCTCCCCACATAGAGCGGGTTCGACTTGAAGACCGTCCTTGCAGGCGTTGACTGGACAGCCTCCCCGTTCTGCCAGCCGTCTGCGACTGCCACTTCGTAAGCCACAATGCCTTCGAGGAGCTTGCCGTGAGCCGCAAGCTTGGGCTGATAGTAGGGGTCGGTCTTGCCGAAGACCTTCTTGGCGGCCTCCGTCGAGACCGGCCTTTCTATGAGGAGCTGCTTCGATGACGATGTGAGAGATACCCTGGAGTACGGGAGCTTCGCCTTTCCAACCGTCAGGTTAAGCGCGTCGTCGGCCTCCCAGGTGACGTATGAGTACAGGACGCTTACCGCGCCGGTGTGGCCTGTCTGCTCCCATTTGTCCGCGGAAAGGGTGAGGTTGTATTTTATGGTCTTTGCGAGGAGGCTGCCTCCCATCTCAAGGCGCACCCTTCTCAGGTAGAGGTCGCTCTCGGTCTCATAGGACTTTCCGTCCTTGCTCTTTACGAGGTCGCCGTAGTCGAACCTCGGCTGAAGCCTGATCCTTATATTAAGGTCGGACTCGTTTGACGCGAGTGTAACGCCCTTGGTCTCGTCTCCGAAGTAACCCGCCTGAGCCGGGCCGCTTAACGCCAGGCCTAATACCGAGATAACCGCCGCTGTGATCAACCTTCTCTTCATCCTTTTTCATGCCTCCTGATTTTTTTCTGCTGATATTTTTACTGTCTTTTGCGCTTATCTTTTTCAGTTCCGCCTTTCCATCGCTACGCCGCTTTTGCGCCCGCCCCTCAGGACATGGGCCAGGAGCATCGGGCAGCGGTAGTGCTCCTCAGTCGTGCAGTAGTTCTCCGAGTCGTCGTTTTCCGGCGTCATGTGAGTTACCGACGCGCTGCATACGCTTTTTACCTTGCCTCTTTCCAAATATGGACATTCCATATCTCACTCTCCTTTCTCTCTTTTGTTTCCTTGAGCATACCGGCCTTATGTTACGGGATTATGACGGGCAAGTTATATCTGTGTTACCGCGCTTCTTCTCAAGGCGGCTCTCTATCTTCATGACAAGCTCCTTGATGTTGAAGGGCTTGGTTATGTAGTCGTCGGCCCCGCACTCAAGCCCCTTCACCTTGTCCTCGGGCATCGACTTCGCCGTGAGCATTATGACCGGGATATCTTTATTCCGGCTTTTCAGGCCCCTGCATATCTCCCAGCCGTCCACCTTCGGGAGCATCAGGTCCAGGACCACCAGGTCCGGCCCGAACGACTCTATCTTCTCCATCGCCTCCGCCCCGTCAAGGGCCCCCGCGGTCACGAACCCCTTTCTTGTCAGGTTGAAGTCGACCAGGTCCAGTAGATCCAGTTCGTCTTCGACTATCAATACCTTTTCCTTCCTCATGCTTCCTCCTTTATCCTTGCAGGTGAAAACCTTATGGCCAGTATCCTTGCCGCTATCAATGAGAGCACCAGCGCAATGACCATGACTATCCTCATGTACTCGATCTCCCTGAACCAGAAGACCATTATCTCGGTGAGTATCACGACGATCACCGTGTCTATTATGTATGTGACCTTGACCCTGCCCTCCTCGAAGTACGCAAGAGCCGTCATGAAGACCTCCAGAAGCGCGAGTATCGTCAGCGAGTTGACCATGACGAGCTTTAAGGCCTCATGAATATCCTTGCCAAAGATCGCCTTCAGATCAAAGAGCGTTTTTACGGTCGCCCAGGAAATAGTCGCAAGAATAACCACAAGCAGTAAACTCAGAACGGCCCTGACGGCGTACTGGAATATCCGGGATATCTTTTCGTTGAGTTTCAGATAGGGCTTCAGGTTCATGATCAATTTTGACATCATGAATGTGACGCCGTTATTACAGGCTCATTAAGATTCAGTACGGGATTAAACCGATGGGTTTGCAGCGATGGGTGCGCGGACGCAAGCAGTGTTTCGTAGAAAGCGGCCTGGCTACGCAAAGTGAGACAGGCGCGGGCCGTCTGAAAATTTTAAACCCCCTGAGAGAGCCGGAAAAACAGTGGGGGCCGAAGCTTAACGCTTCGGCCCCCGGAGGCAGAGTGAAGAGACCCCCGCACTATTGCGGGGTTTTTACGGGGAGGTCGGTGCTCCCCGTAAAACTGTTATGAGGCTATATCCTTTCGTCCATGGCCTGAAA
>JACRCJ010000111.1 GCA_016219075.1 Deltaproteobacteria bacterium
ACCATGCCGAGATAGAGCATGCCGGAGTGGAATACCGCGCCCATGAGAAAGAGTATGGTCAGCAAAGCCCTGAAGGACCCCGGTATGGCCAGGGTCAGGAGCAGGAACCCCGCGACTATATTCAAAAGCGCCTCGAGATTGCCGTGGGAATGGGCGCTCTTTCCGTTGACATGCTGCCTTTTCAATGCCTCGAAGACCTTTACCAGAGCCGCGGAGTCCAACTCCTCGAGGTTTACCCCGGCGCCCGCGCCGGCATCGAGGCTGCTTTTAAGATCGGCTACGGCCTTGCCCGCCTCTTCAAGTACTGCCCTGTTCGAGTACAGTTGGGGCACCAGGTAAGCGGGTCCGAGTACGGCGGTAAGCGTCAGGTAGAAAAACCCGAATACCATGTTAATCTTTCCGCTCATCAAAGTCTCCTTTCTGCGCGAGGGGGTGCGCCTCCAGAATAGAGTCCCTCTCATCGTCGGTAAAAGTTTTTTTCCCGTGTATCATGGCGGATACTATGCCGCGCTTCTCCGCAATTTCATGGATGAAGACGGCCACAAGATGGGCAATGATGTAAAGGAGGAGGAGCAGGAACACGGTAGCGTGGAGCTCCTGCGCCATCGATTTGCTCCTTATCTCTTCGGGCAGCCCAAGCATTGAGGAGCCGCTTGCCACCTGAACGGCGGCCAGGACGAAGAAACCCAGGTACACGGGCCCGGCAAACGAGTTGTGCGCAAGGTACAGGGGTGTCTCTCCACGGAAGCCCCGGAGGTAGAAGCGGACGGTATCGGCAAAGACCTTCCTGTGGTGAGCTGAGATTGGCAGCATGTCCGTCCAGCGGGCAGTCTCCGTGCCAATGAAAAGCCAGATGATGCGCGCCAGCACCCCTGCGCCGAAAAGGAACCCAACAGACGCATGAATAGAGACGAGCGCGTCTTCGGTCCCTTCAGGGAGATCGGGGCCGCACACCATAAAGATTATGCCCGTTGCCGCCATGGCCGTCATGGCCGCGGCGTTCCACCAGTGAAGGAACCTCAGTACCGGGTCCCACGCGGGCAGAAAACGGCAGGTTTTTTCATCCATCCCGGAACCCTCTTTATTTCCAATGATAAGACGACGGCATGGTATTTGATTATTCGCGCCCCTGGCGGGAAGCCCGGTTTAAAGACGCTTTCCGCCTTGAGCAGTATACCACATTTATCGATTGTGCGTTGCAGGCTTCAATGCCGGAGATGTCTGCGAGGACGGAGCGAAACTTAAGGCCGGCGCGTTGCTCGATAGCGATAGAATCTCCCCGCAAGCCGGGCTTGCGAGGTATCCAAAAATCTCCAACATCATTGCAAGGAGCGTTTTCGTATTTTGTTCTTTTAAAAAATCCCAGGTCCATTGCGCAGCCGAGCATAAAGGAGAGCGAGCGAGCAAGCCTCTGTATTTATTGCGCGCGAGCTTGACAGCGAGCCGAGCAATAGCCCCGAGGCGCGCGCCAGCGCGCAAAAAGGCCTTTTGTAAAGCGCGGGAAGCTGCGGGGTATTAGACCCTAAGAGAGAATGAAATCTTCGGCAATTGCGTCCCCGCGGGGGTTTCAATCCCGGAAAATTCAAGGCTGCCTGCGGAGTTTATCGTGACGGCTGCTTAACGCCGGTCAACGGCTTTTAGATTTTTCTTATCGCTTTAAGTATGCCGTTGAGGATCCGGGAGGGAGCGGGCGGGCAGCCGTGGATATATGCGTCTACCGGAAGGACATTGCCGACACCGCCGAGGGAAGCGTAACTGCAGCCGAAGACCCCGCCGTTATACCCGCAGTCACCGACGGCTACGACGAGCTTGGGAGACGGCATGGCGTCATAGGTCCTCCTCAGCGCTATTTCCATGTTCCTGGATACCGGGCCTGTCACAAGGAGCAGGTCCGCGAACCTGGGTGAAGCGGCAAAATGGATGCCGAAGCGCTCGCAGTCATAGATAGGGTTGTTTATGGCGCTTATCTCAAGCTCGCATGCGTTACAGGAGCCGGCGTCCACGAGCCTTATGGTGACGCTTCCGCCGAACCGCTTCTTCACCTCCTCTTCGAGAGCTGAGCCCGTAAGAGTTACCTTGGCCTCTTCGGCAGGGTCAAGAGGTTCCGTTACTATGCCTGTCCTGAATATCTGATGGAATATTTTAAGCATTCTCCGCTCCTACAGGTCGTGTCCGGAGTAAGACTGGTTAAAGCTCTTGTTGCAGAGGGGAAAATCCGGAACTATATTCCCCCGGACGGCCTGCTCGAGCGCAAGCCAGTTCATGCTTGACGGGTCGCGCACCATGCACCGGTTTATGCCCCTGTCCGGGGCGCACTGCACCCAGTAGACTATCTCTCCGCGCCATCCCTCAACGACTGAAAAACCTGACTGCTCCGGCAGAGGCCGCACCCATTCGGAGGCCAGAGGGCCGCCCGGAAGCTCGCCGAGCATTTCTTTAACGAGCCTGAAAGAATCCCTTACCTCCTCGATCCTTACCCATGCCCTGGCATGGACGTCTCCTGATCTAAGGAGCGGCACCCTTGGGACGAACCTGTCGTAGGGCGGAAACGGGTTCTGAAGCCGGGCATCGAGCTTCTGGCCGCTGGACCTCGCCACAAAGCCGACCACCCCGAGCGCATTCGCCGCCTCCGGCGTCAACACCCCCGTGCCGAAGACCCTGTCCTCGAGGGAAGGGCTGTCCTCGTAGATCCTTACAAGCCTCTCGAACTCGCCGGAGACCTCATTGAGCTCAGCGAGTACGGCAGCCACGCCTTCGCCGGTAATGTCCGCAGAAACGCCGCCCAAAACCACGCGGTCCATCATGAGCCTGTGCCCGAAGATTCTCAGATTCGTCCTGAGGACTTTTTCCCTGAGGATGGAGAACTGATAATGCAGAAAGGCAAACGCCGTGTCGTTGCAGATGGCGCCTATGTCGCCGAGGTGGTTCGCTATGCGCTCCCTTTCGATCATTACCGCGCGCAGATACCGGGCCCTGTCCGTTGGGACGCATCCGGACGCCTCTTCGGCGGCCATACAGAAGGCCACGGCGTGCGCTACCGTTGAGTCCCCGGAGACCCTGCCTGAAAGGCGCGCCGCTTCGTCCCATGAAAGGGACTCGAAACGCTTCTCTATCCCCTTGTGGACGTAGCCAAGCCTTGTCTCAAGGTTGATTATGTCCTCGCCTACCGCCTGGAACCTGAAATGTCCGGGCTCTATTATGCCGGCATGCACCGGCCCCACCGGTATCTCGAAGACGCCCTCGCCGCTGGCCTTTGCCCATTTGTACTCCCTTTCCACCCGCGGCATCGCAGTGGAAGCGGCAAATGACTTCCTGAGGGGATAGGCTTCAGCGGGCCAGTCCTCGTGCTTGATCCACGGCCTCAAGTCCGGATGCCCGGCGGGGGTAAGGCCAAAAAGGCTGTCTATCTGCCTCTCAAGGCGGTACGCGCCCTGGAAATGCCTGGTGAGCGTCGGGAAAGACGGCTCTCCCGGGGGCAGGGCCGACTTGATGACGAGATAATCGCTCCCGTCATTATACGCCGCGTACACGGCATAGCCCCGGCCGAAGAAGGTCTCATCCGAGGCCCACTCGGCCATGAGCCTGAAGCCGGCCTCCTTGAGTATCCTGGCGGCTTGGGAGAATGCGGTCTTTTCAACCTCGCAGGCTATCGCGCCCTTGACGGAAGCGTCCGTCGAGACCGCGCCCTTGCCGGTAATATCCCTTATCAGGTTCTGTATCTTCCCGTTCATCGCACCAAAAGCTCCACGGCCATATGAAACCACTGGCTTAAAAAGGTCGGAAGGTAAATGCCGAGGACCAGGATCAACGCCATATGCACGATGACAGGCACATACGCGACCCTTATGGGCTTCTGGTTATCGGGCACCTTGCCGAACGCCATCGGCATGACCTTCCTGAAAAGGGCCGCAAAGGCCACGGCAATGCCTAAGAGGAAAAACGGGGTAAAGAAGGGCGCGTTCTTGATAGAGGCGGTCAATATCAGGAATTCGCTGGTAAATACGCCGAACGGAGGCATGCCCGCTATCGCGACAACCCCGAACATAAGGCCCCAGCCCACGAGCGGATTGCCTTTTATCAGGCCCTCTATGCTTGACATCTCCTGGGTGGAGTGCATCTGCGAGGCGTGCCCGACGGTAAAGAATATCGTTGTCTTGGTGAGGGAATGAACAAGCATGTGCAAAAGGCCCCCGAAGGTCGCCACAGGCCCGCCGAGCCCGAAGGCGAACGTGGCTATGCCCATGTGCTCGATGGAAGAATAGGCGAACATCCTTTTTATGTCCTTCTGCCTCAGCAGTGAAAAGGACGCGACCAGTATCGAAAGAAGCCCGAAGACCATCATTATGTAGCCGGCCTTATGGCTGTGCGTGGCCCCGTCCACGAGGACCTTGACCCTGATGAGCGCGTACAGCGCAACGTTCAGGAGAAGCCCGGAAAGCACGGCTGAGATCGGCGTGGGCCCTTCGCTGTGGGCGTCGGGCAGCCAGTTGTGCAGAGGCACGAGCCCGACCTTTGTCCCGTAGCCGACCATGAAGAATATGAAGGCGAGGGAAAGCACCGTGGGGTCGAGCCTGTCGGCGACCGCGCTCAGGTTCGTCCACAGGAGCCCCTTGGAGCCCTCCCCGAATATCCTCTCGGCGGCAAAATAGAGGAGGACCGTGCCGAAGAGGGCCTGCGCGATTCCTACGCCGCAGAGGATGAAGTACTTCCATGCGGCCTCCACGGCCGCGGGCGTGCGGTAAAGCGAGACAAGGAGCACCGTTGCCAGGGTGGCAAGCTCCATGGCTATCCACAGGACCCCGACATTATTAGTAAGGAGCGCAAGGAGCATGGCGAAGATAAAGAGCTGGTACATGGCGTGGTAAAAACGCATGCCCTTGTGCCCCACCTTGCCGCGGCTCCTCTCGACCCTCATGTACCTTCTGCTGAAGATGGCCGTTGTCATGGAGACAAACGCTGTCAGTACCGCCAGGTATACGTTGAAGGCGTCGACGAAGAAAAAACCGTTGCCCGATATTATCGGCCCTTTCTCATAGACGCTGAGGGCCAGGAAAACGCTGGCCGCGAAGGTAGCGCCCGAGCAAATGATATTGAGCTCGGGCGCCCGTTTCCTGTCCCCGATAAAAGCGAGAAGGATTGTCGCGGCAAGGTTTACCCCGAGAAGTATCAGTAGTATCATCTTGGACCCGGAGACTTAAGGTTTTTATCTTTAGCGTTCTGAAAACCCCGGGGTCTTAACCCCTGGGAGGGTTCGTTCATATTCCCGGTCAACTCACTCCTCCTCTTTGAGCTTTTCCATCGCCTTCAAGTCGAGGGTGTCGAAAGTGGTGCGTATCTGGAAAAAGAAGATGCCGAAGATGAAGGCCGCGATAAGTATGTCCAGCGCCACGCCGAGTTCGACCACCAGCGGCATTCCGTAGGTCGCGCTCGTGGCGGCGAAGAACAGCCCGTTCTCCAGGGCGAGAAACCCGATTATCTGCGTGACGGCCTTCTTGCGGATTATCATCATCAGGAGACCGAGCATTACCGTTGCCAGCGCGACCGCAAGGGTGGAGCGGGTGATGAAGTCGGACAACTCCCTTATCGGAGCGGTAAGGTGGTAAGAGTATATGACCAGCGCTATGCCGATGAGCATGGTCGTTGGAATGTTTACCACTTCCTCCACCTCTTTATGGATCCTCAGGCGGTGAATGAGGACATAGAGGATGTACGGGAGCACGATGACCTTCAGCGTTAAAGTCAAAAGAGCCGAGATGTAGAGATGATGCAGGCCGGCGGAGTACCCCACGACGGCCGTGCTCACCGAGAGAAAAAAGCCCTGCAACGCGAAGATATGGAGAAGCCCGTATATCCTCCTCTGCGCCAGGAGGCCGAAGGCCGTAAGGAGTATGAGGGCGGCAAGGACGCTGTTTAACTGAGCCGCGAAGCTCACATTCATAAGATTACTCCAGAATGAAGTATGAAAGCATGCCAAGCGTTGCGAAGAGAAAAGCGGACCCGAGGAACTCGGGCACCCGGAATATCCGCATCTTCGCGAGCACGGTCTCGGCCACAACGATAAAAACCCCTATAAGCGCCAATTTGAAGGCGAGCAGAATAAATGCCGCCGGCAGCATGCCGATATTATCCTTCAAGGCGATGCCCCACGGGAAAAAGCACGCTATCCCGATGGCCGCGAACAGAAATAGCTTCATCATGTTCGCCCATTCCAGCAGCGCCAGGTGGCGGCCCGAATATTCGAGTATCATGGCCTCGTGTATCATCGTCAGTTCAAGGTGCGTGGCGGGGTTGTCAACCGGTATCCTCCCGTTCTCGGCAAGGGCTATGAGCACGAACGCCAGAAGCGCGAACGCCAGCGAGGGCCGAAGCACTATCGGGTTTGAGGTCAGGACGAGCGCCATCTGCGAAAGCGATGTCGAGCTGTTCACCAGCGAGACCGTAAAAATGGACATGAGCATGGCGGGCTCCGCCAGAGAAGATACCATCATCTCGCGGCTTGACCCCATACCCCCGAAGGCGGTGCCAATATCCATACCGGCCAGGGCGAGGAAAAACCTGGCGATGGCAAAGAGCGCCACCAGGGCTATGATGTCCGCGGTGGCGGAAAGGGGCAGGTCCACGGATATGACCGGTATGATCGCGCCCGCCATGACGGTCGCTCCGAATACGATGTACGGCGTAGCCCTGAAGATCCAGGATGCGTTCTCAGCAAGGACGGTCTCCTTGATAAAAAGCTTGGAAATATCCCTGAAGGGCTGAAAGACCCCGGCTGAGGAGCGCCCCTGCGACCAGCATTTAAGGACCCTGATCCATCCGACAAGGAGCGGCGAGGCCACAAGGACCGTGACCACCTGGAGGCTTTCTATAAGTATCGGGTAGATGTCTTTTGTCATGAGAACACCAGCAGCACTATCAGGGTCAGGAACGAATAAAGAAGATAAATCTGAATCCTGCCGTGCTGGAGCTTTCCGACCCTCCTGGCCAGCCAGAAAGAGGCGTCCGAGAAAGGCTGATAGCACATCTGCCAGAGACGGTCCCTGACCCTTAGATGATAAAGGATCCTGTTATTCAACATCGGCAGGTACTGGTTTGAGCCGTACTTGACCGTCTCCTTGATGTTGAACAAAAACCCGTATATCCTCCGCGTGGGCATGGAAAACGAAGTGGAATTGTACTGCATCCTGTTGGTGATCTTCCCGAAACCGCAATCCCACAGGGGCGCTCTCCTGACTGAGGTGGTTCTTGAGTGGAAGACCAGGTAGACCGTGGCGAAGATAACAAGGATGCCTATGAAGATAATGGGGGCGGAGTAGGAGGCCCTTTCCGCGGCAACCGGGGTCAGCCACAGCCAGCCGGAAGCGCTCGCCGACGTTGATATCTTCGCGGCGAGCAGGGTCTCGGGTATTATATCCAGCCAGCCTATGACGAATGTAGGAAAGATACCGAGGGCGAGACACGATGCGGCCGCAAGGAGCATCCCGATCCGCATGGGCCAGGGCGCCTCATGCACAACGGTATCGTGCTCGCCCCTCCAGTGGCCGAGGAAGGTCACACCGTACACTTTTATAAAGCACCTTGCCGCAAGCGCTCCAGTGAGCGCCACAAGCGCCGCCCCCAGAGGGATCAACAGATTAAGCAAAGGGCTCGGCAGCGCCGGGGACAAAAGGAACGACTGAAAGGTCAGCCACTCCGAGACAAAACCGTTGAACGGAGGGAGCCCCGAGATCGACAGGCAGCCTACGAGGAAAAGGGGCGCGGTCCATTTAAGCTTGTGCACGAGACCGCCCATCCCCTCCATGTTGCGCTCGTGCGTGGCGTGGAGGACCGCACCGGCGCCCATGAACAGGAGCCCCTTGAACATCGCATGGTTCAGGCAATGATACAGTCCGGCCATGAGGGCAAGCGAAGCCAGAAGACCCATGCCGAAGGACTTGAATATCATCGCGAGACCGACACACACGAGTATTATGCCTATGTTTTCAACCGATGAATAGGCCAGTAGCCTTTTCAGGTCGTTCTGCAACAGCGCGTAAAGTATCCCCATGACCGCCGATACGAGGCCGAAAATAAGGACGACCCCTCCCCACCGCCAGTCGGATGAGTGGAGGAGATCGAAGCCGACCCTTATTATCCCGTAAACGGCGGTCTTAAGCATCACGCCGCTCATAAGCGCGGAGACGTTACTGGGGGCCACCGGGTGCGCCTCGGGCAGCCACGCGTGCAGGGGAACAACACCGGCCTTTGCCGCGAAACCGAAAAACGCCATGAAGAACGCAACCGCGGCCCAGCCTTCCGGTATATGAGAGTCGCGCATGGCTGAAAAAGTGTAGCCGGAGAAGTTCTCAAAACCTTTGGCAAACCCGGCCATGAGCCCGAAAGAAAGGAGTATAAGGACCGCCCCTATATGCGCGATCAAAAGATACAGGAAGGCGGCCCTCCTGTTTTGCGCCTGGTCATCCTCGAAACATACCAGAAAGTAGGAGGAGACCGCCATCAGCTCCCATGAGACCATGAAAAAATACGCGTCGTCCGACAGGAGGACCAGCAGCATACCGGCCATGAAGAGGCAGTAAAAGACTACAAGCCTCGTCACCGACCTGTGTCCGACGAAGGCCTTGACATACCCTATGGAATATATCGATACCATGAACCCGAGGAGCGCTACTATGGTGACAAAAAAGCCGGAGAGAGGGTCAAAGCGCAGGTAAAAAGGGAGGTCCGGCAGCCCTATGGGAAGGACCAGTGACTCGACCCCGCCGCCGGTGACGGCCGCATAGCCCGCGAAAACGGCGATGAGCGAAGCGACCGCCGATGTTATGAAGGAAAAAGATATTAAAAGGTTTTGGCGGCGGGACAGTACCGGGGCTATCGCCGCCGTGGCCAGCAGGATAAGGATGGCTGCTATCGCGAGTTCGAGGGGGGACTGCGTTAACACCGCACCCCCTCCCTGCCCGCGGATTCGCCGTCAGGGATTATTATATCATTACACAGGAGCCCGGGAAAAAAATCGAAAAAATGAAGCTCTACAACAAGGTCATCTTCGTCCATGTTACCCGCTATAAAAAAATAGATTTTTACAGGATCAAGGGATTAAACGCAATGAGGGCCCTGGAACGGAATATCTCTTTCAGGTCGTCATGCGAAAGAGGCCGCGATCATCCGGCCGGTATGTTTACGGTCATATCCATGTTTAAAAAAACAGCTCCAAAAGATAAATCGGCGTTCAATATCCGCAACTGAAGACCGGTCCCGTCAAATACAGGTTGTATCGCATTTTCAGTTCCTCACGGATTCAACCGAAATTATTGCAACTTAAAAATTACTTGTCAAGAAAATATTTTTTGAATGGATGTGC
>JACRCJ010000105.1 GCA_016219075.1 Deltaproteobacteria bacterium
AGGTGCACGGTGCCGCCGATCTTCTCATCGAAGAGTATGTCCTTGGTGAACTGCTGTATCCCGTAGTTCACTCCTATGCCGAGCTCCCCGAGGTAGCGCGAGCCCTTGTCCGTGTCGAGCATGGTTATGAGGAATTTTTCGTTCTTGTCGGCGCTGGCGTCCACGACCTTGCCGCCCTTGAACTTAAGCCTTATGCCGAGGACCTCTCTGCCCTGGTATATTGCGGGCATCTCGTAGTAGATGTGCCCTTCGGCGGAGTCCTCCACCGGGGAGAGGAACACCTCTCCGTCGGGCATGTTCCTCTCGCCATAGCAGGGGATGGCCTTTCTCCCCTTGATGCTCAACTTCAGGTCGGTATCCTTGCCGACGATGTGGACCGTGTTGGCCTTGTCAAGCGCCTTTTTGAGCTTCATCTCCTTCTGTTTTACCCTGTTCCAGTCGATGTTCGTAGCGCCGTACAGGAAGTCCTCGTACTCGTCGAGGCTCATGTCCGCCTCCTGCGCCAGCGAGTTCGTCGGGTAGTTGCAGAGTATCCAGCGCTTGTTGTTGACGATCTCCTCGCTTATCGGGCGCAGCACCTTGGACCTTGCGCTTATTACGCCGGGGTCGATGTTGGAGAGGGACTTTTTGTTGACCGAGGCCCTGATGTTGACGAAGCAGTCGGTGTTTTTGGCTTCAATTAGTTTTGTCTTCGGGAAGTCCGCTACCTGGTCCTTTGAGGCGAGCGAGTAGAATATGTTCGCCGTCTCCTCGAAACCAATGCTTAAGGAAGGGATGCCCCCGGCCTCCATCACCTCCCTGTAGACCTCGAGCACAAGGGGTTTTGCGAGCTCCGAAGAGGAACCTATGAGTACGGTCTCTCCTTTTTTAAGTCCGAGAGAATGGTGTACGAGGATTTTGGCGAGTTTCTTTACGCGCGGGTCTGACATTCAAGCCTCCGTTATCGTCGAAAGATTTTTGTATTTTTAAAGCTCTGAAAACCCCGGGGTCCTTGAAACCCCGTGAGGGTCCGTAAAGCCTTTTAAAAGCAGGATGCCGGCCCGCGGGCAGCGCCGTCAAAAAGACAGACCCTTGGGCCATCCCCGGACTGGGGCGGCAAAGGGTCCTCGGAGGCCGTTGAATGGGTGCGCCACTCCGCAATCCCGCCGCTTTGGCGGCGGGTCAAGGAGTGGCAAATATAAATGATTCTTCCTTACCATCAAAATTCTACGCCATTTATGGCGGAGAATTTTTAAAAGCCCGTGAGGACTTCTTCAACGGCCCATGGAGAGTGCACTGTTTTCTATATCACGAAGGAGGACGGAGTAAAAGGATTTTCAGCAGAGCATGAACTTCTCGACGATGAGCCTCTTGAGCTTCGGGGCGTAGACCAGGTCAAAGACCTCTCCCTTGTCCGGGAAGAGGTTCAGGGCGAAGTCCCTCAAGGACGCGATGTGCCCGGAGGCCTCCTGGAGCGTCATCTCGTGGTCCGTCGCTATGAGGGAGATGGTGAAGTCCACCATCCTTCTCAGGTGGCGTATCTTTTTATCCTCGTTTTTTATCTCTTCCTGTGTCGGCATTCCGTTACCCCTCTTTCGGTTTAATCACAAAATTCCCTGTAGATTGCTACAGGGTTTCCTTATAAAAACCCTCCCCCTCGATGGGGGAGGGAAGGGTGGGGGTGAAAAAATGTTTTCACCCTCCCCGCTTCCCGTTGCATCGGAAGAGCGCAACGGGAGCCCAGCCCTCCCATCAAGGGAGGGGAGGCTTAAGGAGATACTCCGGAGCTTGCTCCGGGGTGGTTCATTTGTTCTGAAAACCCCGGGGTTTCAAGCCCGGAGAGGGTTCACTTGCCGATGCAGAAGGCGCCGAATATCCTGTCGAGTATCTCCTCGGTAGTCGTCTCGCCGGTTATCTCTCCGAGCCTGTCCACAGACCACCTGAGGTCTGTGGCGATAAATTCCTTCGCGGCCCCGTTCGTGACCGCCTCTTTCGTCCGGTCTATCCCTTCCAACGAATAAAGAAGCGAGCTCTTGTGCCTGAGCGATACTATGAGCTCTCCCTCAGGGGCCTCGCCCCTGACTCCAGAGGCCCGGCCCACCGCCTCTTCATAGATCATGTCCTTGAGGTCTTCTATCCCGCTGGAAAGTAGGGCCGAGACGAAGACGGTCTTGCGCGCGTTGAAGACCTCTCTGACGGATTCGATCTTTTTTGCAATTGCCAGGTCGGTCTTGTTGGCCAGTATCAGGACCTTCTTTCCTTCGGCGCATTCCAGAAACCTGATGTCCTCATCGTAGTTATCCGAGGTCGAGTCAACGACGAAGAGCACGAGTCCTGCCGAGGCCACTCTGTCCCTGGCGAGCCTCACCCCGATGGCCTCCACATGGTCTGCCGTATCGCGGAGCCCCGCCGTGTCCATGAGCCTTACGGGCAGGCCCCTGATGTTTACGACCTCTTCTATGACATCGCGCGTGGTGCCCGGATGCGGCGTCACTATCGCCCGTTCTTCCTTGAGGAGGATATTTAAGAGGCTCGATTTTCCGACATTTGGCCTGCCGAGTATCAGGACCCCTATTCCGTCGCGTATCGCCTTACCTTCCCGGTAAGTCGCCACAAGGCGGTTTATGGAGACCTCCGCCTCAACAAGTCTTTTAAGTATCTGCTCCGCGGCGAGCCCCTCGACCTCGTCTTCCGGAAAATCAAGCTCGGCCTCGATGTGCGCGAGGAGCGAGACGAGACCCTCCTTTATGGCGTTTACCTTTCTGGAAAGACCGCCCTCAAGCCTGCCTCTGGCGCCGCTCAAGGAGAGTTCGGTCTCGGCCTTTATGATGTCCGAGACGGCCTCGGCCTGCGCCAGGTCGAGCTTGCCGTTCATGAAAGCCCTCCGGGTAAACTCTCCGGGCCCGGCCTGGCGCGCCCCGTTTTTAACGAGCGCCTCGAGCACCTTCATCAGGATAAGCGGCCCGCCGTGGCAATGGAGCTCAACGACGTCCTCGCCCGTATAAGAACGCGGGGCCCGCATGAGGACCAGGAAACCGATGTCTATGTCATTGTTCCCGTCGGTTATCCTGCCGTAGTAAAGGTACCTGTCCTTGAGCTCTCCGGACGGGGCGGGCTTGAAGAGCGGGAGCGCCGAGGCGAGGGCCCCGGGGCCGCTGACGCGGACGACCCCGACCCCGCCTTCTCCCCACGGGGTGGCCACTGCCGCTATGGTATCGAGATCCTTGAGCATCGTCCTTTTTAGAATGACCCCTGCTGCCCTGACTTAAAACCGCGGGGTTTTCAGAAGATTGAAAATATGATGACCGGGCCCCTGAAGCGGGGCCCGGTCTCCGGTACGGTATATTATAATTTGATAACACGGTCTTGGGAAAGGAATTTCCCGGTCTTTTAAGCCTTGGCCGGCGACGGAGCCCTCTGTATGTAGTACTGCTGGGCGATAGAGAGGACGTTGTTGACAAGCCAGTAGAGGACGAGCCCGGAGGGGAAGTTCAGGAACATGAAGGTGAAGATGACCGGCATGATGAGCATTATCTTCGCCTGGTTCGGGTCCACGGTCGAAGGGGTCATCTTCTGCTGTATGAACATCGTGGCGCCCATGATCACAGGCGTTATGTAGTAGGGGTCCTTGTCCGAGAGGTCGTGGATCCAGAGGAACAGCGGCGCGTGCCTCAATTCGATCGCCACATAGAGCACCTCGTAGAGGGCGATGAAGACCGGGATCTGGAGTATCATCGGCAGACACCCGCCGACCGGGTTTATCTTGTACCTCTTGTAAAGCTCCATCATCTCTTTATTGAGCTTTTCCTTGTTGTCCTTGTACTTCTCCTTCAGGGCCGCGAGCTGGGGCTGTATCTTCGACATCTCCTTCATCGAGTTCAGGCTGTGTTTCGTGAGGGGATAGAAGATTATCTTTATGATAACGGTTATGAGTATGATGGCAAGGCCGTAGTTGCCGAGGTACCTCTGGAAGAAGTTCAGGACCACGAGAAAGGGCTTGGCCATAAAGCCGAACCACCCGAACTCGATCGCCTCTTCAAGACCGATCTTCTGCTTTACGAGCAGGTCGTACTCCTTTGGCCCCAGAAAGGTATTGTAGCTGTAAGCGGCCTGGGCTCCCGGGGCGAGGCTCAGGGGCACCTGAACGGATGCGGTCGAAGAGTCAGCGGCCAGCACCGAACCCACCCACGAGACCGGGGTGTCGGTCTTTGGGATGATGGCGGAGAGGAAGTACTTGTCCTCAAGGCCTATCCACCTGGGCCTGTCAGTGCCGGACTTCCGGGCCTCTTTTTCCGTCTGCCTGACAAGCTTCTCCTTCGTGTCTATGATAGGGCCGGTGTGATACCCGTACTTGTCCTTGCCCGCGAGGTTCGATACCAGCGTGATGTCGGCCCTGCCGGCGAAGGGGTGAGACGAAGCGTTGTCAATCTTGAGCTCCGTACGGATGAAGTAACTTCCGGCGGTAAAGAAGTACTTCTTTTCGACCCTGAGGCCGGATTTAGTTGTGCCTGTGTAGGTAAGCTCGCCGGTATCGTTGTCACCGAGGACAAGACCGTTTGAGGAAGGCTGGAATGTCACGGACTCGGATACGCCGTTTGATATTATATCGGTCTTGAACGAGTTGGACATCGCAACCGTGTTTGCGATGTCCTCGACAGGGGAGTCGGCCTTGAGGGTGGACCTGTATTGTTTAAGCTCAAAGCTCTTTACCCCCCCGCCCAGGCTTGTGAAACCGGCCTTGAAAAGAGGGGTCTCTACCGTTGTCAGGTCTTCCTTTACAGGGGCCGGCGCGGCCACAGCGGCCCGGGTCTGTGCGGGAGCGCCGTTTACCGGCGACGGGGCCGCTTCTTCCTTATGGACCGCCTGCGGTCTTTGCTGCGGCGGGAATATCATCTGTATCAGGTACGGGTAGAAGAAAAGTATACCCATGGAAAGTATTACTGCTATCAATACTCTCTTATCCATTCAAACACACTACCTATTCATGTTTTTTTAACGGCGCACATACATTAAAATGCTCACGGTGCGGCACAGGGTCGTACCCGCCGGGATGGTAGGGGTGGCACCTTAAAAGCCTCAGGGCGGCCAGGTAAAGCCCCTTGAAGACACCATGACACTCTATGGCCCCGGAGGCGTAATCCGAACAGCTCGGGTAGAACCTGCAGGCGGGCGGCAGAACCGGAGAGAGAAGCCTTTTATAAAGAAATATGAGCGACATCAGGATCTTCTTTATCATCACAGCCCGGTACCCGGAGAGAGCGCTAAAAAGAGTCCACCTTTCGGGCGCGGCGGCCTTTATTATCTCCATCAGGACGAGCCCTCAGGGGCCTTTTATGAACCAGCGCGCGGTTATTGGGTGATACTCGGTCAGGGGGTTACGAAGATCTTCGACAACTCCTGCTTACAGTCGTTTAAGTCTTTTATCCCGGCCGTGCTCTTAACCGATACAAGGATGTCTGAGGACCGGGGGAACGACTCCTTGTTGAGCCTGAAGGCCTCCCTCAAGAGCCTTTTTATCCTGTTGCGTACAACGGCGTTGCCAACCCTGGAGCTTACCGAAAGTCCGAGCCTTCTTACCCCCGGTTCCGCAGGGAGTATGTAGATGGTAAGGCTCCTGGTGGAGACCCTTTTGCCAGTCTTGCGTACCCGGCTGAAGTCATCGGGTTTAAGTATCCTTTCGCCTTTAGGGAAAGAAAAACCCTCTTTTTGCCTCGTTTTGCCGTCTGTAACCACTCGGTACGCGCTTGTCCCCTGATTAATCCCCTGTCGGGGTTTAATTCCCCGCGGCTTGCCGCACAGGCTGACTAACGGTATTTCCTTCGAATACCCCGGAGAAAAGCGGCGGGGCGGTTTATTCCAAAAAAATAAACACTGCGGAAAAATAAATGTCTCTTAAAGACCCTGAGGCGAGTAGCCGGCGTGAAATGGACGGCCTGCACAGGTGTGCTTTAGCCAGGACCGTTTTGAACAGACGCCTTTATCCGGGGTTCCTTGATTGCGGCCCCGTCCTTACTTCGGGTTGCTGGTCCCGACGGAAAGACGCTTTCTGCCTTTCGCCCTTCTTCTATTGATGACGTCTCTTCCGCTCTTTGTGGACATCCTGACTAAAAAGCCGTGGGTCCTGAGTCTTTTCTTCTTGCTCGGCTGAAAAGTTCTTTTCATGACTATTTCCTCTGATTTTACTTTTTTTGTAGTTTTATATTTTTAACGTTCTGAAAACCCTTGGGTTTTTTAAAGTTCTGTCTCCACCTTCTTAATCGAAAGAACAGGGGGATCACTTTAAAACGAAATAGCTATTTAGACACAGGGAAGTCCTCCCTGTCAAGCTTTTTTAACTGTTGCGCTTACCCGTGGCGTCAAAGACCCTGAGGGTCGGCCGGCTCTGTTTTTACCGGGGCGCCCCCGGCCTCCGCCACCCCACGCTCACCACTACCCCACTGCGATCTGTTCGGCAAAACGGCTCTCATCAATTATTCGCCGTACGCCGGTACGCCGCCCCTTGCCGGAGACCGGCCCGGCCGGTCAAAGCCTCATCGGCATTATTATGTAGGTGTACTCATCGTTACCCGTAGGCCTTATGAAGCCAGGGCTTAAAGAGTCCTTGAGGGCGATCCTTACTTTCTCTTCGCCTACGGCTTCGAGCATGTCTATGAAATATCTCGCGTTGAAGGCTATCTCGATATCCTCTCCGCCGTACTCTATGTCTATCTCTTCGGTGGCTTCTCCGATATCGGGGCTCGATGACGATACGGTCAGAGCGGAGTTTGAAAAGCTGAACTTGACCCCCTTTATCTTGTCGGACGAGAGGACGGAGACCCTTTTGAGGGAATGAAGGAGGTTAGACCTGTCGGCACTCACCTCTTTGTCGTTGTCTTTGGGTATCACCTTTTTGTAATCCGGGAACTCGCCTTCCAAAAGCCTTACGCTGATGACGGTGTCGTCTTTTTTCATTATCGCGCTCTTCTCCGTTATGCCCAGGAAGAACTTGCCTTCCTTCTCGTCGAGGAGTTTTCTCATCTCCATGACGCCTTTTCTGGGCAGGAGCACGCCTTCCTTCCCGGAAGCCGGAATTCCTTTAAGGTCTTTCTTTTCTATGAAGGCGAGCCTGTGTCCGTCTGTAGCGACCATCCTGATGTTGGTATCTTCCTTTTCAAGCAGAAAGCCGTTTATGTTGTAACGGGTCTCGTCAGTTGATACGGCGAAAGAGGTCTTGTCTATCATCTCTTTGAGGTTTTCGCTCTCCACCTCTTTAAGTTTTGATTCGTCTATCGACGGGAATACGGGGAATTCCTTTGAAGGGAGCCCCATGATGTTGAACTTCGCCTTACCGGCCTTTACAGTGACCTTTTCTTCCTTGCCCTTCGATACGTCTATGGAGTTGTCCGGGAGCTCCTTTACGATCTCGAATATCTTTCTCGCGTTCACGGTCACTGAGCCTTCTTCAGTGACGTTCGCCAAAGAGGAGTCTTTTATAAAGACCTCAAGGTCTGTCGCCGAGATGTTTATCTTTCCTCCGGAGGCCTCGATGAGCACATTTGCAAGGATCGGCATCGTATTTCTTTTTTCTACAATCCCCTGGATCCTTTGAAGGACCTTTAGAAAGTTACCCTTATCGATTGTGAACTTCATCTGGCTCTCCTCTTTATAATAATATAAATTACTTTAGTAGTAATGAGTAGTAGGGGGTGTCCATATGTTGATAACGGCCCAAGGTGCCTGAACCGCTTGAAAACCCCCCGCCTCTCTCTGTTGAAAAACCCGGCCCTCTTACCAACACTTGAACAGCTTTGGCTCCGAAAGACCCTTTATACCAGAAAGAGCCAACAGTACGCCAACACTAATTAACAGGTTATG
>JACRCJ010000120.1 GCA_016219075.1 Deltaproteobacteria bacterium
GTCCTCGTCGCCGAGTATGTCGGAGAGCACCACGGTCTCGTCGCCTTCCTTTATGAGGCCCATGGCGATACCCGCCACATGCCCTATGGTCGGCACCCCGGCGTCCATCAGCGAAAGCGACGCCCCGCAGACCGTGGCCATGGATGACGATCCGTTGGACTCGAGTATGTCAGAGACCACCCTTACGGTGTAGGGGAAGTTCTCCGGAGGAAGGACCTTGTTGACGGCCCTCTCGGCCAGGGCGCCGTGACCGATCTCGCGCCTGCCGGGGCCGCGCAGTATCTTGACTTCGCCGACGCTGAACGGGGGGAAGTTGTAGTGGAGCATGAACTTCTTGTACTCCCAGCCTGAAAGGGCGTCGATCTTCTGCTCGTCTTCAGAGGTGCCGAGGGTCGTGGCGACCATGGCCTGCGTTTCTCCCCTCGTAAAGAGAGCCGAGCCGTGGGTCCTGGGGAGAAGCCCGACTTCGCAGGTGATCTGCCTTATGTCCCTGGGGCCCCTTCCGTCCACCCTCTTCTTCTCCTTTATCACCATCTCGCGCATCATGTTGTACTTCAGGTCCCCGTAGAGGTGCTCTATCTCTTTTTCCCTGCCGGCCATGCCCGCGGTCTCGACGAGGCTTGCGACAAGCTCCTTTTTAAGGGCGCTTATCGTTGAGTATCTCTCCTGCTTTACGGGTATCCTGAGGGCGGCCTTAAGCCTCTCCCCGGCAAAACCCTTTACCTTTGCGTCAAGTTCGCTGTCTATTTTAACGGGCGGGACTTCCATCTTCTTCAGACCCGCCTCGCTCATGATCTTTTTCTGTAGCCCCACGGCGCCCTTTATCTTCTCCTGGGCGAACTCGAGCGCTTCAAGGAGCAGCTCTTCCGTGACGAAGCGGGACCCGGCCTCGACCATTATGATGGAGCCCTCGGCCCCGGCAACTAAAAGGTCAAGCGAGCTTTCCTTCTGCTGCTTTAAGGAGGGGTTGCAGACGAGAGTGCCGTCGATGTAGCCGATCCTTACGGTGGCTATCGGGCCGTTGAACGGGATATCCGAGATCCCAAGGGCGAGAGAGGCGCCGAATGTGGCTACGATTTCCGGGTCGTTCTCAAGGTCCACCGAGAGGACCGTGGCTATTACCTGTGTCTCGTTGTAGTAGCCTTCGGGGAAGAGCGGCCTCAAGGGCCTGTCTATGAGCCTGCTGCCGAGGACCTCTTTCTCGCTCGGCCTGCCTTCACGCTTGAAAAAACCTCCGGGTATCTTTCCCGCGGCGTAGGTCATCTCAGCGTAGTTTACCGTCAGGGGCATGAAGTCTATGCCCGCAGAGGGAGAGTCGTTCCTGCAAACCGTCACCAGGACGACCGTGTCACCGTACCTTACAGTGCAGGAGCCTTGCGCCTGCCGTGCCATCTTTCCAATTTCTACCTTCAGAGTCCTGCCGGCGAAATCAGTCTCATATTGCCTGACCACTTATATTTTCTCCTAATCGTTCACATTTTATTATGGCTTGATTCCGACGCTCTGGCGCCCCTAACATAACAAAGCCATTACAGTGTACTTTTCCGGTTCCGGCAAAAGGCAAAAGCCCACTATCTTCCCGGCGGGCACATCGTTCCTACAGACAGCCGCTTTAGCGGCCGCTTACGAATAATCCCACACGGGAGTAAAAAGTGAGTCCATGCCGAAAAGACGCGCATTGCGGGAGCCGCGCGCTTTACCGGGGGCGAAGGCGGACCTTTGCATTGAATGGGTGTGCCGCTCCGCAATCCCGTAGCTAAAGCGTTGGGTCAAGGAGTGGCAAATATAAATGATTCTTCCTTGCCATCAAAATTCTCCGTCATTTATGGCGGAGAATTTTAATCGGGAAGACTCAATCGAAGGCCGCCGCCTTGACGCTACCTTCTGAGACCCAGTCTCTCGATTATGCTCTTGTAGCGTCCGACATCCTTTTTCTTCACATACTCAAGAAGCCTTCTTCTGTGCCCTACCATCTTAAGAAGCCCTCTTCTTGAATGATGGTCGAACTTATGGGTCTTGAAATGCGAGCTCAAGCTGTTGATCCTCTCGCTTAAAAGAGCTATCTGCACCTCCGGGGACCCGGTATCGCCCTCATGAGTCTCGAACGACTTTATCACTTCCTGCTTTTTTTCCGTAGCCAGCACCTGTGTTCACCTCCTTTTCTCTGTCTTTTCAGTATTATTATTTTTAACGAACACCGTCCCCGGGGCCCGAAAAAAGCCCCGGCCCTCAGGGCAGATGAATATTACCATCTATCATAATGCAAGGAAAGAAAAAAATATGTCTTTTTCCGTACCTTTATACCGAAGCGCTCAACTCTTCAAAAGCGGCGCGGCCCCCTCTTTTAAGCGCGTCTTCAAGGGGCATCACGCGGGAAGCGAGTTCAGAGGCCGGCGCCTCCGGGCTTACCGCCTCGTCTATCGAGAAACCGCCGCACCCGGTCCTCCTGAGTGAAGTCATGTGCGCGCCGCACCCGAGGACTTCGCCAAGGTCGTGACATATCGAGCGGATGTAAGTCCCTCTCGAACAGGAGGCGGTGAACCGGACAACGGGCAGCTCTACCGAGGTAACGACGAGAGAGAAGACCATAACCTCACGGGGCTCCCTCTCAACGGTCACGCCCTTTCTGGCAAGCTTGTACAGCGGGACCCCGTTACGCTTTACGGCCGAGTACATCGGGGGGAGCTGGCTTATCCTGCCGGTAAAACCCGCCAGGGCCCTCGCCACATCATCGGCCGTGACTGAAGAGGCGTCGCCTGAGAAAGTGACCTTGCCAACGCTGTCGTATGTGTCGGTAGCGGCGCCGAGAAGAAGAGCGGCGGCGTACTCTTTTTTCCCTCCGCCGAGGGTCTCCGCGTATTTGGTGGCGCCGTTTATGACGAGCGGGAGGACCCCGGTGGCCATCGGGTCGAGCGTGCCGAGGTGGCCGACCTTCTTGGCGCCGAGCTTTTTTTTGACCGCGGCGACGACATCGTGGGAAGTCCACCCCTGCGGCTTATCGGCTACGAGCACCCCGTTCATACCCTGTGCGCGGAACGGTCCGCCCTTATCGCCTTGATGATCGTCGCCTTCACCTCTTCAAGCGACCCCTTCAGGCTGCACCCCGCGGCGTTCCTGTGGCCGCCTCCGCCGAAGGACTTCGTCAACTCGGCCACATCGACCTCGCCCTTGGACCTCATGCTGACCTTGTATGTCTGCGGGCCCGACTCCCTGAAGAGTATCCCGACCTGAACGCCCTCTATGCCTCTGGCGTAATTGACGAAACCGTCGGCCATGTCCTTTTCGGCCTCGGCCTTCCTGAACATGTCGAGCGTGACGGCAAGGGTCGCTATTTTGGTCCCGCCGGGCCCTTCGATATCGATGACATCGAGGGTGGAAAGCACCATTGCGAGGAGCTTGAACTTGCGCGCCGGGAGGTTTTCATAGACGAGCCTCGCTATCTTCCACGGCTCCGCGCCGCATCTTACGAGGTCTCCGGCCTTTATGAAGGCGTCGGCCGTTGCGGATGAGTAGCGGAAAGAGCCGGTGTCGGTATGTATCGCTACATAGAGGTTCTCGGCTATCTCCGGGGTTATCGCGATCCCGGCGGCCTTGCAGAAGTCGTAGACGAGTTCCCCGGCGGCGCTCGCGTCCGGCACTATCACATTTACCTCGCCGAAGCAGTCGTTCGTGGCGTGGTGGTCTATGTTTACGATATGGCCGGGCCCATTGAGCTCCACAAAGCCCCTGCCGAGCCTGTCCTTCTGTCCGCAGTCCACGGCGAAGGTGGCGTCGAAAGGCCCGGCGCCGTCAAGAGCGTGAACGACGGTGGAGGCCCCTGGAAGAAAGGCGAAGACCTCGGGGATCGGGTCCTCGAGGTACGCGGTAACGTCCTTGCCGATCGACCTTAACGCAAGGGTCAGGCCCAAAAGCGACCCTATGGCGTCTCCCTCCGGGCTTACATGGGAGACCACGAGAAACTTCTTCCCTTTTCTGGCGACCTCTACGGCTTCGTCGAATCTTCCGTCCATTGAAATCCTTCTTGAGACCGGGCAAACGGAACGCGGGCTAAGAGTCCTCCCCCTCGCCTTCCTTGATCTCTCTTATCACTTTCTCGATCCTCTCCGAATACTCAAGCGAGTCGTCGAAGAAGAATGATATCTTCGGGATGTGCCTGAGGCTCAGGCTCCTGGCGAGGTTTCTTCTTATGAAACCGCTCGCGTGGTTAAGCCCGTCCCGGCTCTTCTCCTTGTCCTTGACGCCGCCTATCTGGCTGAAGTATACCCGCGCCTCTTTGAGGTCCGGGGTCATCTCCACATGCGTTATCGTGACAAAACCGATCCTCGGGTCTTTTATGCCGCCGAAGAGTATCATGGACGCGACCTCTTCTTTTATAAGGTCCGCGACCCTGTCAGAGCGTTTGAAAGTCATTGTCTTTTTTTCCGGGCCGGGCGTTCAGGAAGGCTTCAGGGTCAAAAGAAGCCCTTCAGCGGCCCTCTCCCGTCCCCCCGGCCCCGGAAACGTCAGCAGTTTATAATTTCTATCCTGTGGTCGATTATTTCGGCGACATGGAGGTTTTCGATAAAGTTAATGACCTTGTCGATGACCGAGTTTATGAAGGCCCTGTCGTTGCCGACGGCCGCCACGCCCAGCTCGGCCCTCTGCCACACATCGTTACTTCCGACCTCGGCCACGGAGACGTTGAAACGGTTCCTGACCTTCTCCTGGAGGCTTTTTATGACCTGCCTCTTATCCTTGAGGGATTGGCTGTCGTGGATAAGGAGGCTTATGTCGCAAACACCGACTACCATCTTTTTAAGAACCCTCTCCGGGCTTAAAGCCCGGGGGGCGGCCTGTTTTAAAGCAACATTGCTTTCAGATGAAAACCCTTCGTACCGGGCGTTCAGTCTCCCCGGGCTTAAAACCCCGGGGTTTTCAGAACTGTTAAAAATAAAGGCCCGTCGTCAAAAACGGGAAGGCGGGCCTGCCTGTATGCCGTTAAAGCTTGGCGGCCTCTTCCTTGAGCGTGTAAAGCTCAAGCACGTCGCCGGCCTTGATGTCGTTATAGCCTTCTATGGCCATGCCGCACTCGTAGCCGGAGGTCACCTCTTTCACATCGTCCTTGAACCTTCTCAGCGACGACAGCTTGCCGTCAAAGATGACGACATTGTCCCTGATGAGCCGGACCTTGGCGCCCCTTACGGCCTTGCCGTCGGTGACATAACATCCGGCGACGTTGCCGACCTTGGTTATGCGCATCACTTCTCTTATCTCGGCCCTTCCGAGCACCTCTTCCTTTACGATCGGAGAGAGCATGCCCTCCATGGCGTTCTTTATCTCGTCGACAAGGTTGTAGATGATGGTGTAGAGCCTTACATCGACGTTTTCCTTCTCGGCCAGGGCCTGCGCCTTGGCCTCCGGCCTCACGTTGAAGCCGATGACTATGGCGTTCGAGGCGGCCGCGAGCATCACGTCGCCCTCGCTTATGCCTCCGACGGCGCTGTGGATGACCTTGAGCTTTACGGCGTCGGTGGAGAGCTTCGCGAGCGTTTCCTTTACGGCCTCGATAGAGCCGTGCACGTCGGCCTTCATGACGAGGTTCAGTTCCTTCACCTCGCCCTTGTTTATCTTGTCATAGAGGTCCGCGAGGCTGACCTTCGCGGTCTTCATCCTCTCCTTCTCTATGGACTTTCTCTGCCTTATCGTGGCTATCTGCTTTGCGGTGGCCTCGTCCTTTACCGACACCAGCGTGTCGCCGGCCTGCGGCACCCCCGAGATCCCGAGTATCTCTATGGGCATCGCCGGGCCAGCCGAATCTATACGCTTGCCCCAGTCGCTTATCATCGCCCTTACGCGCCCGAAGTGTATGCCGGTGACGACCGCGTCCCCGACTTTCAGCGTGCCGTCCTGGATAAGCACCGTGGCCACGGGGCCGCGCCCCTTGTCGAGCTTCGCCTCGACCACCACGCCCCTTGCCGCGCCCGAGGGGTTCGCCTTGAGTTCGAGCACCTCGGACTCAAGCAGTATCATCTCGAGGAGCTCTTTTATCTTTATCCTCTTTTTGGCCGAGACCTCCATGAATATGGTGTCTCCGCCCCACTCCTCGGATACGAGCCCGTACTGCGTCAGCTCCTGCTTGATCCTGCCGGGGTCGGCCTGAGGAAGGTCTATCTTGTTGATGGCTACTATGATGGGGACATTGGCGGCCCTCGCGTGGTTTATGGCCTCTATGGTCTGAGGCATCACGCCGTCGTCGGCGGCCACGACGAGGACTACGATGTCGGTGGCCTTCGCGCCCCTGGCCCTCATGGCCGTGAACGCCTCGTGACCGGGGGTGTCAAGGAAGGTCACATCGCCCTTGTCCAGGTGCACATGGTAGGCCCCGATGTGCTGGGTGATGCCGCCGGCCTCGCCCGATACGACATTGGTCTGCCTTATGGCGTCAAGGAGCGAGGTCTTGCCGTGGTCCACATGGCCCATGACGGTAACGACCGGGGCCCTGTGCTCGAGGGGCCCGGCGGCGGCCTCTTCGGCGCCGGGTTCCATGAAGACTTCTTCCTGAAAGGCCCCGCTTTCCACTTCATAGTCGTAGTCCTGCACTATGAGAGAGACCGCGTCTATGTCGATCAGCTGGTTTACCGTGGCCATCACGCCGAGAGACATCAGCTTTTTTATTATCTCGCTCGCCTTTACCCCGAGCCTCTGGGAGAGGTCCGCAACACTTATCGCGTCTACTATTCTTATCACCCTCTTTGTGGCCTTGGGCGTGGTTATCTCGGTCTTTTTCATAGGGCGGGCCTGGGGCTGAGGCTGCGCGGCCCGTGCCCTCTGGTCCCTTGGCTGGTACCTGTCCTTCCTTGCGGGTCTCTTGCTGGTAAAGAACTTCTTAAGCTCCGGCTCCTTTGCGAATACCTTCTCTTTCTTTATCAGGGCCGCGGGGGCCTCGGCGGGTTTCTCCCCGGCTGAAGGGGCCGCGGCCTCTTCAGCGGGCTTGCCCTCCAATACCGGCAATACCGGCTCCTCGGCCTCTTCCTCGACCTTAAGCTCCGCGAGGATCTCGGCCGGGGTCTTTTCCCTTTCCTTCTTGGGTCCTTTTTTCGGGGCTTCCTTCTTCTCTTCGACCCCTTTGGCCCTTACCCGGCCCCTGCCCTTTTTCTCTTCCTTCTTCTCTTCCCTCGGCTCCGCCTTCACGGGAACCGGCGCCTCGGCGACGGGGGCTTCCCTGACCTCGGGCACAACGGGTTCCGGCGCCTGGACAGCGGCGGCCTTGAGCTTTTCCTCGGCCTCTGCCTCGGCCTTGGCCTTCAGCTCGGCCTCGGTAGGCGGAACGGGCTGGGCCGTCCTTCTCCGGATCACGGTAGCCTTTACTCTTTTTTCAACTACCTTTTCGGGCTGTTTCTCTTTTTCTTTTTCTGTCATCTTTTAGAATGCCTTAGGTAAAACCGTCTGAATTATGTTTTAGCTGTTTTACGGATCGTTCCGAGTGCCGCTTAAATCCGCCCCTTTATCTTCACCCAAAGCTCTATAGCGTCAGGCAGCGCCGCCTTACGCTTGAGAGACCTTGAGAATGGATCTTTTTTCCTGTAGGCCTCGTTGACGCAAGCCGGGTCCGGGCAGATGTATACGCCCCTGCCGGGCATGACGCCTTTGGAGTCGACCTCAAGGACTCCGAGCGAGGCCACGAGCCTCACAAGCTCGCTCTTTTCCTTGACGGCTCTGCAGCCGACACAGGTCCTTTCGGGCATTTTTACTGCGCCCGGTTGAGTATAAGCTCCGAGTCGTCGTCGCTTATCCCGAGCTCATGGAGCGCCACCCTTGTTATCCCGGCAAGGCTCTCCGGGGTAGTATACCCGGCGCCCACAAGGACCGAGGCCGACTGGAGCGATACGCCCAGAGCCCCCCCCAGTTCCCTTGCGATCTCATCGGCCTTCTCTTTTTCTTCCCTCGCACCCGCCGCCGCGACCTCTTTTCTCAGGGCCTCTTCGGGCGTAAGCTGCCCTTCCTTGGCGCCCTTGGACTCGCTCTCGGTGCGTATGTCTATCTTCCAGCCCGTAAGCTTGGCGGCAAGCCTTACGTTCTGTCCCTTCTTTCCGATGGCCAGCGAAAGCTGGTCGTCGGGCACTATGACCTCCATCGCGTGCTCGGTCTCGTCCACTATCACCCTGGCTATCTGCGCGGGGGAAAGGGTGTTCTTGACGAAGACGGCCGGGTCGTCGGACCAGTGGACTATGTCGATCTTCTCGCCCTTGAGCTCCTGCACGACGGCCTGGACCCTTGAGCCCTTCACCCCGACGCAGGCCCCCACGGGGTCCACGTCCGAGTTGTTGGAGGCGACGGCTATCTTGGCCCTGTCGCCGGGCTCTCTGGCCGCGCCCCTTATCTCCACTATCCCCTCGAATATCTCGGGGACTTCCATCTGAAAGAGCTTTATGAGAAAACCGGGGTGGGTCCTTGAGATGATGACCTGCGGGCCCTTGGCCTCGGTCTTCACATCGAGCACGACCCCCCTGATCCTTTCGCCCTGCCTGTAGCCTTCCCTTCTGACCTGCTCTTTTTTCGGGAGCACGGCCTCGGCCCTTCCGAGGTCCACTACGATGTCGCCCTTCTCGAACCTCTGGACTATGCCGGTTATTATCTCGCCCTTCTTCGAGCTGTATTCGCTGAATACGATGTTCCTCTCGGCCTCTCTCACCTTCTGTATGATTATCTGCTTGGCCGTCTGGGCGTCGATCCTCCCGAACTCCTTGGCGTCGAGCTTCACGCCGATGCTGTCGCCGAGGGCGGCTTCGGGGTCAAGCTCCAGGGCCTGCTCAAGGGAGATCTCGGTGTCGGGGTTTTGCGGCTCTTCGACGACGTCCTTGAAGAGGAAGAGCTCTATCTCGCCGATCTCCTCCTGGTAGTGCGCCTCGATGACCTTGTTCGCGCCGAACCTCTTTTCGGCGGCCTTGAGCATCGCGGACTCAAGGGCCTCTATGAGTATGCTCTTGTCTATACCCTTGTCTTTTCCGACCTGCTCTATAATGTGCGACAAATTGGCAAACATTTTTCTGGAAACCTCCGGCAAAAAAACTTTTTAATCTTTCGTTGTCAAATGAACCCTCCCCGGTTAAAACCCCGGGGTCTAAAGAACGTTAAAAATAATCAAAATCATTTATCTCCGCCACTCCTTGACCCAACGCTTAAGCTGCGGGATTGCGTAGCACCACGCCCAATCAGATCTCTATCTCAAGCCTTGCCCTGTCTATCCGGGCAAGCTCTATGACGAACCGCCTGCCGTCGAAGTCCGTGACCGAGATGCTCCCGTCCCCGACCGAGTCGATCGTGGCCTTGAAGTTCCTGCGGCCCTCGATGGGCTCCTTCGTCTTTATCCTGACCTTTTTGCCGGCATACCTTATGAAGTCCTTTTCCTTCACAAGCGGCCTGTCGAGCCCAGGGGAGGAGACCTCGAGCGTGTATCTCTGCGGGATGGGGTCCTGTACGTCGAGAAGCGTGGAGAGCTCCCTGCTCGCCTGCGTGCAGTCGTCTATCGTCACTCCGCCCGGCTTGTCTATGAAAAACCTCAAGACCTTTCTGCCGTACTCTGTCGCAAAGGCCACATCCACCAGCTCAAAACCCAGGTCGGTCAGCAATGGCTCGGCCAAAGCCCGCAACTTGTCTTCCAACCCTTCTACCTTCAAAAACCCTCCCGGGACGGCGCAAACGGATCAAAACCGCCTGAATACCGGCGGCGGACTCAACGCGGACACCCGCGGCGCGTGAAAGAATTTCTCTCTCAAACAAAAAAGTGGGCGGATGCCCACTTTATCTTCACCCATGAGGCTTAGAATTATTATAATTTATCACACAAAAATCTCCAATGCAAGAGCAAAATAGAGCTTTTTTATAATGAACATTTAAATTTACATGAGCCCTGACATCTTCCGGCCGGGTCCTTCCGGGCAGAAAAACACCTTGTTAAATCACGGACGCTCTGCTATACTTTGAACTCAAAACACTAACTGATTTTTCCCGCCCGCTGCAGCCGAAAAACACCGGGGAAAGACGAGGACCGATGACCACAGCCAACGACCCTGTAAAGGCCCTCAAGGCCGCCCTCACTGAAAAACTGCGCATAGACCACCGGTTAAACCCCGTTACGGTCATTATGGAAGGCTCTTCCATCCTCATAGAAGGCGTGGTCGAGGATATCGCCCTGAAGAAAAGGGCGCTCCTCATGGCGATGGGGCTTTCCGGGGTGGAGGGCGTTATAGACAGGCTTCGCGTAAGGCCCTCAAAACCCATGACGGACGCCGAGATAAGGGACCATTTTTACTCCGCCCTTTCAGAGGAGCCGACCCTTCAGACCGGCGGGATAAGGGCCGAGGTAAAAGACGGCGTGGTCGATATCGAAGGCACAGTCGGGTCGCTTACTCACAAGAGGCTTGCGGGAGTGCTGGCCTGGTGGATACCCGGCACGCTCGATGTCATAAACAGCCTGGAGGTCTCCCCCCCGATGGACGACAACGAGGACGAGATAGCCGACGCCCTGAGGATAGTCCTTGAGAAAGACAGGCTCGTTGACGCGTCCTCCATTACATGCTCCAACAAAGGCTATGTCGTCACGCTTAACGGGGTGGCCGTAAGCGACGAAGTGAAGCGCGCCGCCGAAGAGGACGCCTGGTATCTCTGGGGCGTAAACGATGTGGTGAACAATATCCGGGTAGAGCCCGCGAGGGCGCACCGGCTCCCCTGAAAGACCTCTCCATCTGTCTCTAA